>CALWYI010000036.1 GCA_944385715.1 uncultured Oscillospiraceae bacterium
ACCAACTACACCGAGGGCCAGGGCGTCATCACCGTCACCAAGGGCACGTCCACGGTGACCATCCCCCTGACCCTGGACGGCGACTCCCCCTTCGTGGACACCGAGGGCCACTGGGGCAGCGCCTATATGGCGGCCCTCTACCACCAGGGCATCTTTACCGGCGTGACGGTGGAGGATCAGCTCTACGCCTATCCGGACCAGGGCGTGACCCGGATGGAGTTTGCCGTCCTCCTGTGCCGGTATCTGGGTATCAACACCGCCGACTACGCCGCCGTTGAGGTGCCCTTCGCCGACATGGACCAGGTGGATTCCTGGGCCGCCGACGCAGTGCGGGCCCTCTACGCCCTGGGCATCGCCGGCGGCTCCACGGTGAACGGCCAGACCTTGTTCGGGCCCAAGACCGTTCTCACCCGGGCGGAGGTAGTGACCATGCTGGGACGGATGCAGAGCTATGAGGGCGTGGTGCCGGCGGACCTGTCCCAGTTTGCCGATGTGGCCTCCGTGCCGGCCTACTCCCTGGAGTACTTCCAGATCATGGTGTCCCTGGGGGTCATCGGCGGCAGCTATGGGAACCTGGACCCCAACGGTCCCCTGACCCGGGCCGCCGTGTGCAAGATCCTGGCCACCATGCCCTGATGGCGAACCTAATAAAGAGATAAGAAGCCGCCCCGGCGCGCAGCGCGCCGGGGCGGCCTCTTTGCGTATGAACCGGCTCAGAACGTCTCCGCCAGGGCCTCCGCCTCCGCCATGGCCCGGGAGAGGATGGCGGCGCTGTCGTTGCGGACGTCGTCCAGCCCCTGGGCGGCAAGGCAGCGGAAGGAGGGGATGCCGTACATGGCGCACAGAGCTTTCAGCTGGGGCTCCCCCATCTCCATCCAGGCGAACTCCGGAAGGGAGAAGTCCCCGCCCCGGGTGGTGATGAGCAGCAGCTTCTCCGCCCGGCACAGTCCCACGCTGCGGCCCAGATCGTCGTAGCCGAAGGTGACGCCGGTCACGGAGATCCGCTCCAGGTAGATCTTCAATATGGCGGGGAAAGACAGGTCCCAGAAGGGGGCGGCGATGACGATCCGCCCGGCGGCGGCAAACTGCCGGGCGGGGGCGAAGAGAGGATCATCCAGCTTTCCGGCGCTCCACAGGGCGTCCCGCTTCTCCAGCACCTCCGGGTACTGGGGCGAGAGTCGGTCCCGGCAGAGGTCCCGCTGGGCGACCACCGCCTCCGGGTGCTTCTGCTGCCAGATCTCCAGAAAGCGGCGGGCCAGCTGTAAGGTGCGGGAACGTTCTCCCCGCACGCAGGCGTTGATAAAGAGAAGGTCTTCCATGATGAGTTGCTCCTGTTGACAATAAATATCGCCTCTCGACGGGGCCTCATACCCCCGTGAGGTCGAAGGGCGGGGTGTACTCCTCCTTGGCGGAGGAGGAGTCCTGGCAGTAGCCGTCCACGATGCCAAGGTTTGCCATGTACTGGAGGGCGGCGCGGTACTCCGCGCCGGTGACCCGGCGGCGCAGCAATCCCTCCGCCCCCGGCTGGGGGGTGTACTGGGACATGAGGGAGAAGAGGACCTGTCCGGGCCGGAAGCGCTCCGCCACCCAGTCCATCACCGCCTTGGCGTTGTCCAGGGCCCCGGGCAGCAGCAGGTGGCGGATCACCACCCCCCGGCGGAGGAGGCCGTCCTCCAGCACGTAGTCCCCCGCCTGACGGACCATCTCCTCAATGGCGGCGGTGGCCACGGGGAAGTAGTCCGCCGCGCCGCTGTACCGCGCCGCGAGGCCGCTGTCCGCGTACTTGAGGTCCGGAAGCCAGATCTGCACCTTCCCCTCCAGGCTCCGCAGCGTCTCCAAGCGCTCATAGCCCCCGGTGTTCCACACCACCGGTACCGGCAGGGGCTCCGCCAGAGCCTCCCGGATGGTGGGCGCGTAGGGCGTGGGGCTCACCAGATTGATGTTGTGGGCCCCCTGGGCGATGAGGTCCTCGAAGATCTCCCGCAGCCGCGCCACCGTGACGGTTTTCCCGAAGTTCTCCCGGCTGATGACGCCGTTCTGGCAGAACACGCACCGCAGCACGCACCCGGAGAAGAACACGGCGCCGCTGCCTCTGGCGCCGCTGATGGAGGGCTCCTCCCAGTGGTGGAGGGCGGCCCGGGCCACCACCGGCAGGGCCGGCATGCCGCAGAAGCCCTCCCCCCGGTCCTCCGTCCGCACCGCGCCGCAGCGCCGGGGACAGAGGGTACAGATCATGGTCATATGGTATTGCTCCTTTTCCGGCCAGAGCCGCCGGACCGTTTTTCCCCATTGTAGCGGAAAACAGATTCTTCCGCAAGACAGGGGCCGCTTTTTCCCGGCTATTTCCCGACAGGCTTTTTTCCCCGCCCCTGGTACAATGGAGGCCAGACCACGTGGGAAGGGGACAGGCTATGAAGATCGGCGGCATCACATGGGAACGGCCCAGGGGGGGGAACCTCCTGGGGCTGGGCGGGTATCTCGCGGCGGGGTTTCTCTCCGCGGCCTGCGCCCTGGAGGGGCGCGCCCCCCTGGCGGCGGGGTTTCTCGCCGCCTGCCGGCCGGGAAAAAACGCCCTGGCGGCCCTGTGCGGCGGCATCCTGGGGAGCTTTGCCTTCCTGGGCTTTGGCTCCGCCCTGCGCTGCTGCGGCATACTGGTGCTGGAGAGCGCAGTGCTCTCCGCCTTCCGGGACACGGTGTGGTTCCAGAGCCCCCTCTTCCGCCCCCTCACCGCCGCCGGGGCCACGCTGGCGGTGGAGCTGGCCTACGCCCTGCAGATGGGTCTCACCGCCGAGGCGCTGCTGCGGCTTATGGCCTGCACCGCCCTGGCGGGCCTTCTGGCCCACTACTGCGCCCTCCTCCTGCGGCAGACAGTCATCCCCCGGCGGCAGGCTGTCCGGGAGCCGGAGGGCCTGCGGGCGCGGCTGAAGCTCTCCGCCGACGCCCTGCGCTCCCTCTGCGACGCCTTTGGCGGCGGCAGCGCCCCCAGGAAGGAGGAGAACCCCGCCGTTGTCTTTGACCGGGCGGCGGAGGTGGTGTGCCGGGGCTGCGCTCTGCGGGACCTCTGCTGGAACAAGGAGTACATCACCACCTTCAACGCCTTCAACGACGCCACCCCCGCCATGCTGGAGCGGGGACGGGCGGAGAGCGGGGACTTCGCCCCCCACTTCGCCAGCCGCTGCATCCACTTTCCCCAGCTGGTGTCCGCCATCAGCACGGAGGTGACGGCCCTGCTGCTGCGGCGGCAGTACCGCCGCCAGCTGGAGGCGGAGCGGCAGAGGACCCGGGGCCAGTATGCCCAGCTGTCGGAACTGGTGGCCCAGGCCATGGCCGCCCCGGATCAGCAGGCGGAGGAGGGGGATACCCTGGCCTGGGATGTGGCCATGGGTTCCACCCCCAAGGAGGGCCAGCGGGTCTGCGGCGACAGCGTCACCTACTTCAAGTCAGACGGCAACACCCTCTGCCTTCTCCTCTCCGACGGCATGGGCAGCGGCCGGGAGGCCCGGCGGGAGAGCCAGCTGACCTTGCGGCTCACGGAGCAGTTCCTCCGCTCGGGCATCGAGGCGGGGGCGGCCCTCCGGACTATCAACGCCGCACTGAACATCCGCAGCGACGAGCAGGGCAGCTTCACCACCATCGACCTCCTCACCGTGGACCTCACCGACTACCAGGCAGCCCTCTACAAGTACGGCGCCGCCCCCACCTACATCAAGCACCAGGGCGCCGTCCGCCGCGTCACCGGCACCGCCCTGCCCGCGGGGCTCCAGGACGCCGCCGCGCCCACCCCGGAGACCCGTTTTCCCCTGGAGGAGAATACCTTCGTCCTCATGGTCAGCGACGGCGTGGCCGACAGCGGCGACGACCAGTGGCTCCAGGACCTGCTGGCGGGGTGGCAGGGGGACGACCCCAACGTACTGGTGTCCCTGGTGCTGCGGGAGTGCCGCCAGCGCCGCCATGGCGACGACGACTGCAGCGCCCTGTGCCTGTGCCTGCCGCCCCAAAATCGGGGAAAACGGCAGGCCCGGGCCGTATAATCCGCCTGCCGCCGGGAAACAATGGGAGAGGAAATCAACGCTGTGCAGCACAGAAAGGAGCGGTGCCCCTTGGTGAAAGGTATCTCCCGCCGCGTGATCGTCGTGGACTCTCCCGACCCCAAGCTCTTTGAACAGGCCATTTTCATCCTCCGCAACGACGCCCTCGCCCGGGAGGGCGTGACGGCCCAGCAGGTCCTGGGCGAGGCCTGCCGCATTGCCCGGGGCTATGCGGACGGCCGCATGGTCCGCCCGCCCCTGTGGCGGCGGGTTCCCCGCTGGTGCTACTTCGCCGCCGCGGCCCTGGCCGCTGTGGGCCTGTGGGCGGTCATCACATTCCTGCTGTGAGCAAAGGAGGGGCTTTTCGCCGGAAAAGCCCCTCCTTTGCCGCCGTCTGGGAGAAAAAATCCCCCATTTCCCCTTGACAACCACGGGAAAAACCGCTACCATCACAGAGCGCGGAGCTTTCCGCGCATATGGATACGAAAGCGGCACACACCCCTCCCCCCGGAGCGATGGTGTGGGCCTTTTCCTGCGTTCTTTTGGTTTTCTCGGGAAAGGAGGCGGCGATGGAGCTGCTGCTGAACAAACTGCTGGAGATCCCGGAGGCGGCGTCCCTGGCGGAGGCCGTGGAGCGGGGGGACTGTCCCGCCGCGGTGACGGGCCTATCTTCGGTCCACAAGGCCCAGATCGCCGCGGCCCTGGCCCACGGGGCCCGCCGGCCCCTGGTGATGGTCTGTGCCGACGAGGCGGAGGCGGGCCGCCTGGCCGGGGACCTGGAGACCCTGCTGGGAGCCCCAGCCCTGCGGCTCTACGCCCGGGAGCTGTTCGTCCGCGCCGGGGCCGTGGCCTCCCGCCAGTGGGAGATGGCCCGGATCGGGGCCCTCTACGAGATGGCCCGGGGACAGGGCCGCCTCCTGGTGTGCACCGCCGAGGGCCTCCTCCAGAAGACCGCCCCCGCCCGGCGGCTTCTGGACAGCGCCATCACCCTGGAGCCGGGAGGGCGCTGGGACCTCAGCGACCTGACCCTCCGCCTGGCGTCGGCGGGCTACAGCCGCTCGGACCAGGTGGAGGGCGTGGGCCAGTTTGCCCTTCGCGGCGGCATCCTGGACGTGTTCTCCCCCCTCATGGAGGAGCCGGTGCGCTGCGAGTTCTTCGACGATGAGATCGACTCCCTGGGCTCCTTCGACACCACCACCCAACGCCGGACCCACAACCTCCCCTCCGCCCTGCTGCTGCCGGCGGCGGAGCAGCTGCCGGATACGGAGATGGTCTCCGCCTTCGGCTGCCTCCCCGCCGACGCTCTCGTCTGCCTGTGTGAGACGGGCCGCGTCACCGAGCGGGTGAAGGGGGTCCTGTTCCAGGCCAGGGAGGACACCGAGTCCCTGCTGGCCGCCGGGGAGCCCAATGGGGACCTTATGTCCCTGCTTCTCAGCCAGAGCGAGTGGCTTTCTGAGCTGGAGCGGTTCCGGGTGTGCATGATGGAGGCCCTGCCCACCTCCCGCTACCCTCTGAGTCCCCGGGCCCTCCTCACCATCAACGCCAAGCAGCTGAGCGCCTACGGCGGCAGCATGGACGCCGCTGCCGGGGACCTGGAGCACTACCGCTCCGTGGGCTTTGGCGCCCTGCTGCTGTGCGGCAACGCCCCCCGGGCCCGGAACCTCCAGCGGATGCTCCAGGAGCGGGACCTTCCCGCCGCCCTGGACTTCGAGGGCGCGGCCCTGCCCGGCCCCGGTGAGATCCGCCTCACGGTGGGGGCCCTCTCCGCCGGCGCGGAGTACCCCCAGCTGAATCTGGCCATTCTCACCGAGGGCCAGCTCACCGCATCTTCCTCCGGCAAGGCCCCCGCCAAGCGGTCCGCGAAAAAGGACAGCCGGCAGAAGCTCCTCAGCTACACTGACCTCACCCCCGGGGACCTGGTGGTCCATGCCCACCACGGCATCGGCCGCTTCGAGGGTATGCGGAAGATGCCGGTGGACGGGGTGGAGAAGGACTACATCAAGATCGCCTACGCCGGCGGCGACAGCCTCTACGTCCCCGCCACCCAGCTGGACCTGGTGTCCAAGTACATCGGCGGCGGCGGTCAGGACGAGAGCCGCCCCATGAAGCTCAACAAGCTGGGCGGTACCGACTGGACCCGCCAGAAGGCCAAGGCCAAGGCCGCCGCCAAGGACCTGGCCAAGGGCCTCATCTCCCTCTACGCCGAGCGCCAGCGCCGTCCCGGCTTCGCCTTCTCCCCCGACTCCCCCTGGCAGCGGGAGTTCGAGGAGGCCTTCGACTACCCGGAGACCGACGACCAGCTGCGGTGCATCGAGGAGATCAAGAGGGATATGGAGCGGCCGGTGCCCATGGACCGGCTCCTCTGCGGCGACGTGGGCTACGGCAAGACGGAGGTGGCCCTCCGGGCGGTGATGAAGTGCGTGCTGGACGGCAAGCAGGCCGCCATCCTGGTGCCCACCACCGTCCTGGCCCAGCAGCATTTCAATACCGCCGTCAACCGCTTCCGCAGCTTTCCGGTGGAGATCCGGGTCCTCTCCCGGTTCCAGACCCCCGGCCAGGCCCGGCAGATCCTCTCGGACCTCCGGACCGGGCGGGTGGACCTCCTCATCGGCACCCACAAGCTCCTCCAGAAGGACATCCAGTTCAAGGACCTGGGCCTTCTCATCGTGGATGAGGAGCAGCGCTTTGGCGTCAGCCACAAGGAGAAGCTCAAGGAGATGGCCCGGCAGGTGGACGTCCTCACCCTCTCCGCCACCCCCATCCCCCGTACCCTCAACATGGCCCTCAGCGGCATCCGGGACATGTCCACCCTGGAGGAGCCCCCCCAGAACCGCCAAGTGGTTCAGACCTACGTGGTGGAGCACGACTGGGGCATGATCGCCGACGCCATGCGCCGGGAGATCGACCGGGGGGGCCAGGTGTACTACCTCCACAACCGGGTGGAGTCCATCGACCTCACCGCCGCCAGGATCCGCAAGCTCCTGGGGGATGAGGTGAAGGTGGTGGTGGGCCACGGCAAGATGAGCGAACAGCAGCTCTCCTCCGTCATGGAGCAGATGGTGGAGGGCACCGCCCAGGTGCTGGTGTGCACCACCATCATCGAGACCGGCATCGACATTGCCAACGTCAATACCCTCGTCATCGAGGACGCGGACAAAATGGGCCTCAGCCAGCTCCACCAGCTCCGGGGCCGCATCGGCCGCAGCGCCCGCCGGGCCTACGCCTACATGACCTACCGCCCCGGCAAGATCCTCACGGAGATCGCCGCCAAGCGGCTGACCGCCATCAAGGAGTACGTGGAGTTCGGCTCCGGCTTCAAGATCGCCATGCGGGATCTGGAGATCCGGGGGGCGGGGAACCTGCTGGGTCCGGAGCAGTCGGGGTACATGATGAGCGTGGGCTACGACATGTATTTGCAGCTGCTGGAGGACGCGGTGCTGGAGGAGCAGGGCGGAAAGCGTCCAGTGGTCACCGAGTGCGCCGCGGACCTGACGGTGAACGCCCACATCCCGGAGCGGTATGTGCCCGCCGCCGAGCAGCGCATGGACCTCTACCGCCGCATCGCCGCCATCCGCTCCCAGGAGGACGCCGCCGATCTCATCGACGAGATGATGGACCGCTACGGCGATCCCCCCAAGGCGGTGTACACCCTCCTGGATGTGGCCCTCCTCCGCTCCGCCGCCGCCAGGGCCGGCATCTCCGACATCGCCCAGCGGGGCGACAAGCTCCGCTTCCTCATCGCGGACTTCGCCGTGGAGGCCATCGCCAGGGTCTGCGCCATGCCCAAGTACCGCCAGCGGCTCCACCTGGCCGCCGGGGAGAAGCCCGCCCTGACCCTGACCCTCCGGCCCAAAGAGCCGGTGCTGGAGACGGCGCTCACCCTGGTGGAGGATCTGAGTCTCGCGGGAGAGGGCAAGGAAAAAATTTCTTCACCGCCGGGGAAAACCCCTTGACAGAGGGGGCTTTTCTGCCGTATCATAAGTTGGTGCAAAAGGGAGTAGTCGGCGCCTCCGGGCGCGGCAGAGAGCGTCAAGACGGCCAATCGGCCCGCTTCCGCCTGAAATGACAAGACTTTTGCGGTACATACTATAGGTATGTGCCGCAGAAGTCTTTTTTGCTGCCCTTTTCCAGCGATCAAACCGGCCCGGCCTGTCGGGCCATGACTAAGGAGGTCCTTTCCGTGGAGCTGTTTTACGACCTGTTCGCCAACGTCCTCAACTTCACCTGGCAGGAGGCGGTGATGATCCTCATCGGCTGCCTTCTCATCTATCTGGCGGTGAAGCGGGATATGGAGCCGTCGCTGCTCCTGCCCATGGGCTTTGGGGCCATTCTGGTGAACCTGCCCTTCGTGAACACCGAGGCCATCGAGACGCTGTTCAACGCGGGCATCGCCAGCGAGCTCTTCCCCCTGCTCCTCTTCATCGGCATCGGGGCCATGATCGACTTCGGCCCCCTGCTCTCCAACCCCAAGATGTTCCTCTTCGGCGCGGCGGCCCAGTTCGGCATCTTCTTCACCCTGGTGGTGGCCGTGTTCCTGGGCTTTGACCTGAAGGACGCGGCGTCCACCGCCATCATCGCCGCCGCCGACGGTCCCACCTCCATCTATGTGGCCAACTACTTCGACAGCATCTACCAGGGCGCCATCATGGTGGCGGCCTACTCCTACATGGCGCTGGTGCCCATCATCCAGCCCCCCATCATCCGGGCCATCACCACCAAGAAGGAGCGGATGATCCGCATGGAGTACACCCCCGGCCAGGTCTCCAAGACCACCCGCATCCTCTTCCCCATCTTCGTCACCATCATCGCCGGCACCGTGGCCCCCAAGAGCGCGGAGCTCATCGGCTTCCTGATGTTCGGCAACCTTATCCGGGAGTGCGGCGTGCTGGAGAGCCTCAGCCAGAGCGCCCAGCACGAGCTGGCCAACCTCATCACTCTGATGCTGGGCCTCAGCGTCTCCTTCCGGATGCAGGCCGAGGCCTTCCTCACCGTGGAGACTCTGCTGATCCTGGCCCTGGGCCTGGTGGGCTTTGTGTTTGATACCGTGGGCGGCGTGTTCTTCGCCAAGTTCCTCAACCTCTTCTCCAAGAAGAAGGTCAACCCCATGATCGGCGCGGCGGGTATCTCCGCCTTCCCCATGGCTTCCCGTATGGTCCACAAGATGGGCCTGGACGAGGACCCCTACAACTTCCTGCTCATGCACGCCGCCGGCGCCAATGTCAGCGGCCAGATCGCCTCGGTGATCGCCGGCGGTCTCATCATCACCCTGGTGGAAAACCTGCTGTAAGGAGGCAAGCGTATGTTTAACTTTGATCCGAATCTGGTCCTGGCCTGCCTTGGCATTATGGTCAAGGGTATGGTGGGCATCTTCATTGTGATCTTGGTGATCTGGGCCCTGGTGGCCATCCTCAACCGCGTCACCGCCCCCAAAAAGGACGGCAACGGCAACAACTGACAAGATGTGCTTTCGCACAACGACGCCCGCCCGGCATGTTCCGGGCGGGCGTTTTTTCCTGCCTGGGGGCGGAAAAGGGACAGATGGATGCAGTTTGCATTCTTGCGGGGCGGAAAAGCATGCGATATAATAAATAAAATAGGAATGTGTCGACCCTGGCGGGAGAGGAGGAGCTGCGCGGTGAAGAGGAAGTGGAACGAGGTGCCTACCAGCACGTTTATGCGGCAGCTTTTCCAGACCAGCGACCTGCCGGCCTTCTTCCGGCAGAACCGGCAGGCCATGGAGGTCCCTGCTCTGACAGAGTACCTCCGGCAGCTGTGCGCGGAACAGGGCCTGGTGCCCGAGCGGGTGATCCGGGCCGCCTCCATCGACCGCACCTACGGCCACCAGATCTTCAACGGCACCCGCCGCCCCTCCCGGGACAAGGTGCTGCAGCTGGCCTTCGGACTGGGGGTGGGGGTGGAGGAGACCCAGCGGCTGCTGCGCCTGGCGGACCGGAGCCCCCTGTACCCCAAGCTCCGGCGGGACGCCGTTATCCTCCACTGCCTGAGCCGGGGCCGGACCCTGGCGGAGACCCAGGAGCTGCTCCAGTCCATGGAACTGACCATTCTGGGGGGAGACAGCGGCTATGGCGGTTGAGGAGCTGACTCTGCCGGCGGAGGAGGCCCGCTACCCGGCGGAGCTGACGGCGCGCTGCGAACTGCTGGAGCGCCTGGGGGGCGGCCAGGGATGCGAGACGCTGCTGGTCCGGGAGCGGAGCGGCGGACGGCTGCTGGTGGCCAAGTGCCGGGAGAAGGCGGCCGGCGGGGAGGAGGACGCCGAGGCGGAGATCCTGCGGCGGCTCAGCGGCCCGGGCCTGCCCGCCTTTGCCGGCGTGTATGAAAACGACCTGATGCGCTGCACCCTGCGGGAGTATATCCCCGGGCGGACCCTGGACAGGGTGGCGGCGGAGGGGATGAGCGAGGCCCAGGTGCGGGAGATCGGCCTGGGGCTGTGTGCCGTTCTGCGCCGCCTCCACAGCCAGGACCCGCCGGTGATCCACCGGGACATCAAGCCCCAGAACGTGGTCCTCACGGATACCGGGGAGGTTTTTCTCATCGACTTCGGCATCTCCCGGCGCTATGACTCTGCCGCCGGGGAGGACACCGTGTTTGCCGGGACCCGGGGCTTTGCCGCCCCGGAGCAGTACGGCTTTGCCCAGACGGACTGCCGATCGGATATCTTTTCCCTGGGGGTTCTGCTGTGCTGGCTGATGACCGGCCAGACCCAGCTGGGAGAGGCGTCCGCCGGAGGGCTGGAGCGGTGTATCCGCCGGTGCACGGCCTTCGATCCCAAGGACCGCTACCAGAGCGTGGACGCCGTGGCCGCGGCCCTGCGCGCCGGATTCCGGCGGCCCTGGAGAGGGGACCGGAAGCGGCGCTGGGGGCGGCGTATTCTGACAGCGGCGGCGGTGCTGCTGGCGGCGGCGCTTCTGGCGCTGGCGGGGGCGGACTGGGAGCGAGACGCCGCTGTTGCCTTCCGGGAACCTCTTGTGGAGGAGGCGGTGCGCCTGGCCTTGGGAAAGGAGCCGGAGGAGGCCATTGCGGCGGAGGAACTGGCCCTGGTGGAGGGGGTATACATCGTGTGCGGCGACGCGTACCCCACCCTGATGGACTACTGGGACAAGGGCGCTTCCTGGGACCCCGAACGGCTGGAGGCCGCCGGAGGCGGCGCAGCCTCCCTGGAGGACCTGCGTATGCTCCCCAATCTGCGGGAGGTGGGAATCTCCGGAGGGAGCGTCAGCGACCTGAGCCCCCTGGCGGAGCTGGAGAAGCTGGATACCCTGGACCTGCGGTACAACCAGGTCACCTCCCTGGAGCCCTTGGCGGGGCTGCCGGCGCTGCGCTTGGTGGGCTTCAACATGAACCCGGTGGAGGACCTGTCCCCCCTGGCGGCGTGCCCGGCCCTGGAGATCGTGGACCTGTGCGACGTGCCGGGCCTTACGAAGGGGGACCTGGCGAATCTGCCGGAAACCCTGTCAGAGCTGACCATCACCGATGTGGCGGAGCGCGCCGGAGCGCTGTCGGGCATGACCATCCGCCGCCTGGTGGTCAGCGCGGCGGGGGACCCGGACCTGGCGGTCCTGACAGGAATCCGGGGACTGGAGTGCCTGACCCTGCAGGAAGCAGAGACGGTGGATCTCTCCGCGCTGGCGGACCACCCCGGCCTCCGGGAGCTGACGCTGCCCTTGGGGACCTGGACGGAGGATCTCACCTCCCTGCTGGAGCTGTCCGCCCTGGAGCATGTGACCCTGCCCCGGGAAATGGAGGAAGCGGTGCTGGCCCTGGGGGAGCTTCCCTTTCAGGTGGTGTATACTGGATAAAAATTGCAAAAAAGCGAAAATGGATGCAAGCTGCATCCCATTTTCGCTTTTTTCTTTGTTATACTTCATCCCAAGAAGGGCGCAGGCGTGTTTCTGCCCCAAAAGGAGAACAAGGAGGATGACAAATTTGAAACGAAAATTGATCAGTGTGATTGCCGCGGCGTGTCTGGCCCTGACCCTGATGCAGACGCCCGCCCTGGCGGCGGACTACAGCGACATGCCCCAGGAGGGGAGCTGGTCCTACGCGGCCCTGACAGCCGCGGTGGAAAACGGACTGCTCCAGGGCAACGACGGGCTCCTGCGGCCCGACGCGCCCTTGTCCCGGGCTGAGATGGCCACCATCCTGGTCCGCACCTTCGGTGCGCAGAAGGAGGCCAGCCTGTCCTTTACCGATGTGCCGGCCGGCGCCTGGTACGCCTCAAATGTAGCCAAGGCGGTACAGATGGGGGCTTTCCAGGGCAGCGGCGATCTCATGCGGCCCAATGCGGCCATCTCCCGCCAGGAGGCGTTCACGGTGCTGGCCCGGGTGCTGTGTCTGGAGGACGGCGACGTGTCGGTCCTGACGGCCTTCAGCGACGGCGGCCAGGTCGCCGACTGGGCCGCCCCCTCCCTGGCCGCCCTGGTCTCCGGCGGCTATGTCCAGGGCAGCGGCGGGGCGCTGAATCCCCAGGCGAACATCAAGCGCTCGGAGTTTGCCAAGGTGATGTATGACCTGGTAAAGAGCTACATCACCGAGGCCGGCGTGTACACCACCCTCCCCGCGGGGAACACTGTGATCCGGACCGCCGGGGTGACCCTCAAGGGCCTCACCGTGGAGGGCGACCTCATCGTCGGCGACAGCGTCGGCAGCGGCGGCGTGACCCTGGACGGCGTCACCGTCACGGGCCGGGTCCTGATCCGGGGCGGCAGCGAGGAGGCCGTTGTCATGACCGGCGGCTCCTCCGCGGGCAGCGTCGTGGTCTGGGACGGCGGCAGCGCTGACGAAGGCGGCAGCACCGATGAGGGCGGAACCGCCACGGAGGGCGAGACTGTCACCGTCACCACCGCTGAGGAATTTACCGCGGCGCTGGCGGACCCCAACTGCGCCGCCATCACCGTCTCCGGCTGGATCGAGATCCACGGCGGCAGCTACACCATCAACAAGCCCCTGACCACCGGCGGATCGAAGAACGCCCTGGTCTTCTACGATGCCCAGGTGACCAACGAGAGCACCATCAACGTCCTGCCCTATGACGATCCGAAGGTCGAAGACAGCGGCCTCTTTGTGCACTTCGGCGATACCACGGAGGAGAGCGAGTTCTATAACCGCGGCACCGTGAACATTCAGTATTATTCCTATGTAAGCATCCAGGCGAACAGGGCGGAGAACACCGGCACCATCCATAACGAAGGGGACCTGTCTCTCTTCGGCAAGGAGGAGGTGGTGAACCGAGGGACCATGAATAACCTGAGCGGTAGCGGCCTGTACTGCTCTGTTCTCAACGGCCCTGACGGCCTCGTGGGCGGCGGCGACGTGATCAACGCCGAAGGAGGCACCTTCACCAGCAGCGGCTATTTTGTTATGAGCTGGGGCGACGGCCGCACCTTTACCAACGCCGGAACCATGGAGATCAGCGGCCAAACAACGGAGATCATGTGTCCCATGGTCAACAGCGGCACCCTGACCCTGGAAAACTCGCTGAACGTCTACTCTGTCGAGGGCAGCGACGGCAATAAGCACGAGGGGTCCCTGACCAACACCGGTACCATCACCGTCACCGGCCGGGACATGGACCTGGCCATCGGCACGGACTATGACTATCAGAATGAGGAAAATGGTGAGTGGGTC
>CALWYI010000037.1 GCA_944385715.1 uncultured Oscillospiraceae bacterium
GCCTCCACGTCGAAGTAGAAGCGGAACTCGAAGTCCTTGCCGGGGATGGGGCGGCTCTCCAGCTTGCAGATGTTGAGACCCCGGGTGGCGAACTTGGCGATGAGGCTGTAGAGGGAGCCGGGGCGGTGGCTGGCGGAGGCCACAAAGGTGATCTTCCCGGCTCCCTCGTATACCTCCAGCTGCTTGGAGATGCAGATGAAGCGGGTGTAGTTGTGGTCGCTGTTGGCCACGTGGTCGCTGAGGACGCTCAGGCCGTAGAGCCCGGCGCAGTTCACCGAGGCGATGGCGGCGATGTCCGTCCGGTCCGACTCGGAGACGTACTTGGCGGCGGCGGCGTTGTTGCTGAACACCGTGACCTTGGCGCCGCTGCTCTTGAGGAACTCGCTGCACTGGTTGAGGGCCTGCTCGTGGGCCACCACCTCCTTGACGTCCTTGAGCTGCACGCCGGGTCTGGCCAGGAGGCAGTGCTCCACCTTCAGCTTGAGGCTGCGAACAATCTTGCAGTTGTAGCGCTCCATGAGGTCGTAGACCTCAGTAACGGAGCCCGCGGAGCTGTTCTCGATGGGGAGGATGCCGTAGCGGCACATGCCCGCCTCCACCGCCCGGAACACGCCGTCAAAGCGGTTGCAGTAGAGGATCTGGCTGAGGGGGAACAGCTTGTCGCAGGCCATCTGGGAGTAGGCCCCCTCGGTGCCCTGACAGGCCACGATGGCCCGCTTGGGGAACTCGCCGGTCTGCTCCGCCGCCGCCAGGATCTCCGACACCAGGGCAGACTCCCCGGTGGAGAGGCGGTCCTCCTGGTAGTCCCGGCTCAGCTCCAGAACCGTGGAGTAGAGGATCTTGGTATACTCCTCCAGCTCCTCCCCACAGAGCCCTGTGACCCGGTAGAGGATCTCCCGCTCCCGGCCCGCCACCATGACGGGGGTATTGGTCTCCTTCTTGTAGTCCGCCACCTTCCGGACGATCTCCATGCGCTGCTTGAACAGGGACGCCATCTGGTCGTCAATGGCATCCAGTTGGGTGCGATAGTCTTTGAGATCCATAACTTTATTCCTCCAACAGCATATCCAGTAAAGTAAGGGCCGTCACCGCCTCCACCACGGGCACCGCCCGGGGTACGATACAGGGGTCGTGGCGGCCGTGAATCACAAGCGTAGTATCCGTCCCGGTTTTCAGGTCCACCGTGTCCTGCTCCCGGGCAATGGAGGCCGTGGGCTTCACGGCCACGTTCACCACCAGGGGCATCCCGGTGGTGATGCCCCCCAGGACGCCGCCGGCGTGGTTGGTACGGGTGTGGACGGCGCCCCCCTCCATAACAAAGGGGTCGTTGTGCTGGCTGCCCCGCATGGCGGCGGCGGCAAAGCCGTCCCCGAAGGACACGCCCCGGATGGCGGGGATGCCGAAGAGGGCCGCCGCCAGGCGGTTTTCCACCCCTCCGAACATAGGTTCCCCGATACCTGCGGGGAGGCCCAGGGCAAAGCAGCGGATCACGCCGCCCACGGAGTCGGCCTCCATGCGGGATCGTTCGATCTCCTGGCGCATGGCCACGCCGGCCTCCTCGCTGAATACGGGGAAGGGCCTCTCCAGCAGGGCGGTCAGCTCTTTTTGCTCCACCCGGGCAAAGTCCGGCGGCGGGTCGAACACGCCGCCGATCTGCCCGATATGGGCCGCCACGGCGACGCCCCGCGCCTCCAGCACCTGGAGGGCCAGGGCCCCCGCGAAGCAGAGGGGCGCGGTGAGGCGGCCGGAGAACTGTCCGCCGCCCCGGATGTCATAGTGTTCGCCGTACTTTACCCAGGCGGTGTAGTCGGCGTGGGAGGGCCGGGGGGTGCGGCGCAGGCCCTCGTAGTCCTTGCTGCGCTGGTCGCTGTTGCGGATCACGGCGGACACCGGCGCGCCGCAGAGGATGCCGTCCACCAGCCCGGAGAGAATCTCCGGCGCGTCGGACTCCTGCCGGGGGGTGGACCAGGCGGTCCGCCCCGGGGCCCGCCGTGCCATGAAAGAGGCCACGCGGTCCATATCCGGCCGAAAGCCCGCCGGAAGGCCCTCCACCACGCAGCCGATGGCCGCGGCGTGGGACTGGCCGAAAATCGTTACCCGGAGCTTATTCCCCAGGGTGTTCATCAATATTCCCTCCCAACATGCGGTAGTCCTCCCAGAAGGTGGGGTAGGATTTGGCCACGCACTCCGCGCCCCGGAGGGTCACCGGCTCCCGGCAGGCTGTGGCGGCCACGGCGGCCATCATGGCGATGCGGTGGTCCCCCCAGCAGTCCACCGCCGCGCCGCCGGGAAGGGCGTCCTGCCCCTGAATCACCAGCTGGTCCGGCTCCTCCCGGACAGTGGCCCCCAGGGCGGTAAGCACGGCGGTGACGCTTTGCAGCCGGTCACTCTCCTTCATCCGCAGCCGCCCGGCGTTGACCAGCACCGTGGTGCCGGGCCGCAGGGCGGCCCAGGCCGCCAGAGGCGGCAGCAGGTCCGGACAGCCGGACATGTCCAGCGTCACGTCGGACCCGCTCTCCATCAGCCGCAGGCCGTAGTCCAGGATCACCCGGTCCCCCTGGCGGGAGTCCGCCGCCATGCCGGTCACCGATACAGCGTTGCCCACGCCTCTGGCGGCGTACCAGAAGGCGGCCTGGGACCAGTCGGCCTCCACGGAGGCAGTAAAGGGCTGGTAGCGCTGGCCGCCGGGGATGAATAGGGCATCCCCCTGCCACCGGCTGCGGACCCCGGCCAGGGCCTGGGCCTGCCGGGTCAGCTCCAGGTAGTCCCGGCTCTCCAGGGGCGTGGCGGGGACCAAAGTGGAGTCCCCGTCCAGAAGGGGCAGGGCAAAGAGGAGCCCGGTGAAGAACTGGCTGGACACATTGCCGGAGAGGCGGTATTCCCCCGGGTCCAGAGCCAGGCGGTCATAGTCCCGGCCGCCGTCCACTGTGAGGATGCCATTTTTTATCTCCCAGGCGATGCCCTTCTCCCGGAACAGGTCCTCGTAGGGCTTCAGGGGCCGCTCCATCAGCCGGCCATGGCCGGTGAGGGCGGCCTTGCCGTTCACCAGCAGGGCCAGGGGGATCAGAAAGCGCAGCGTGGAGCCGGACTCCCCGCAGTCCAGGACGGGGGCGGGGCCTGCCTGGACGATGGAGCCGCCCAGGCCGTGGACCCGGACGGCGTTTCCCTCCAGGTCCTCCATCCCGGCCCCCAGGGCGGAGAGGCAGCGGCGGGTGGCGGTGATGTCCTGGCTGTCTCCCAGGCCGGTGAGGACGCTGCGGCCATCGCTGAGGGCGGCGGCGATGAGAAGCCGGTGGGCCAGGGACTTGCTGGGGGGCGGGGTGACCGTCCCCCGCAGCTTTGTGGGTGTGATGGTCAGCTTCATAGGGCAGCCTCCGTGAAGGCCCGCAGGCCCTCCATGTCCAGGCGCACCGTCTCCGCCCGGCCCACCTCCCGGAGAACCACCACGTCGATGTGGCCGCCGGAGCGCTTCTTGTCGCCGGTGGCGGCGGCGTAGAGCTCCCCGGCGGAGTAGGGGCAGGCGGTGGGAAGGCCGTAGCGCTCACAGGCGGCCAGCACCGCCGCCAGGGTGCCTTTCCCGCCATAGCCCAGGGCCTCGGCGGCCCGGGCGGCCAGCACCATGCCGGTGGCCACGGCGTGGCCGTGGGACACCCGGTAGCCGCTGCACTTCTCGATGGCGTGACCCAGGGTGTGGCCAAAGTTCAGGATCTTCCGCCGGCCCTGCTCCCGCTCGTCCTCGGCCACCACGGCGGCCTTGATCTCCACGTTGCGGCGGACAACTTTATCTATGTTTTCTCTCATGTCGGTTTCTATCAGGAAATGGAAGAAGTCCTTGTCGGCGATGAGGCCGTGCTTGAGGGTCTCCGCCGTGCCGTCCCGGAAGGCGTCCTCCGGCAGGGTGGAGAAGGTATCCGTATCGCAGAGCACGGCCTTGGGCTGCCAGAAGGCCCCCGCCAGGTTCTTCCCGGCGGGCAGGTCCACGGCGGTCTTGCCCCCCACGGAGGCGTCGGAGGCCGCGAGAAAGGTGGTGGGCACCTGGACGAAGTCGATGCCACGCTGGTAGGTGGCGGCGGCAAAGCCCGCCATATCGCCCGCCACGCCGCCGCCCAGGGCCACCACGCAGTCGCTGCGGGTAATGCGGCTCTCCGCCAGGAAATTCAGGATACTCCCGTAGGTGGAGAGCGTCTTGTGCTGTTCCCCGGCGGGAACGGCATACAGCACCGCCTCCAGGCCCGCCGCCTCCAGGGAGCGGCACAGCCGGGGGGCGTAGAGGGGGCAGACGGTGTCGTCGGTGATCACCGCGCAGCGGCGGGCGGCGGTGTGCCGGGGGAGCAGCTCCCCGCAACGGTCCAGAAGGCCGCCGCCGATGTACACCGGGTAGACGGCGGACGCGTTTACCATGACAGTTTCCATGGGATCACTTCCGTTCTCTTTCATGTCTCAGCCATCCTGGTCGATGGTCTCCTTGATGGTCCGGGCCCGGTGCAGCATGGCCCGCAGGATGTCCCGGTCCCCCCGGCGGATGGTGTAGGCGAAGGCCGCCAGCTCCTCCACCAGGGTGTCGATCTCCCGGACCAGGGCCTCCCGGTTCTCCAGGAACAGCTCCGTCCACATGTCCTCGTTGAGCCGGGCCACCCGGGTCATATCCTGGAAGCTGCCGGCGGAAAAGCCCTGGAAACCAGGGGCCGAGGGGCTGCCCACATAGGCGCAGGACACCACGTGGGCCAGCTGGGAGGTGTAGGCGATGATGTGGTCGTGCTGGGCGGGTGTGGCGATCTGGAGATGGCCGAAGCCCAGCTTCTGAAACAGGGACCAGATCTCGGACACACACGTCTCCGGCGTGTGGTCGTAGGGGGTGAGGATCAAAGACGCTCCCCGGAACAGCTCCGGGAAGGCGTTCGCGTAGCCGGAGCGCTCGATGCCCGCCATGGGGTGGCCGCCGATGAAGTGGAAACCGCTCTCCCGAGCCACCGCCTCCAGGGGGGTGCAGACCACGGATTTGACGCCGCCAGTGTCCATCACCAGCCCGCCCCTGCGGAACTGCTCCCGGTTCCTCGTCACATAGTCCACGGTGGCCTCGGGGTACAGGGCCACCACCACCAGGTCGCAGGCCTTCAGCCCCTCAGGGGTGAGGACGCCGCTGAGGGTGCCCTCCTCCACGGCCCGGCTGAGGACCGCGCCGTCGGCGTCGTAGCCGTACAGCGCGCAGCCGGTGTAGGTACGGATAGCCTTGGCGACGCTGCCGCCGATGAGCCCCAGGCCCACCACGCCAACTGTCTCGATCATGGCCGCCTCCTCAGTCCAGGGCCAGCTGGCCGGTGGTGAAGGATCGGTCGGCGTAGGGCCGGATAGCCCGGATCTTGTCCATCATGTCGGCGAACTTCTCCGGCCGCAGGCTCTGGGGGCCGTCACAGAGGGCGTGCTCCGGGTCGTTGTGGACCTCGATGATGAGGCCGTCGGCCCCGGCGGCAGTGGCGGCCAGGGCCATGGGGGACACCAGCTGGTAGCGCCCGGTGGCGTGGCTGGGGTCCACCACCACCGGCAGGTGGCTGAGCTGGTGGAGCACCGGGATCACGGAGAGGTCCATGGTGTTGCGGGTGGCGGTCTCGAAGGTGCGGATGCCCCGCTCGCAGAGGATCACCTGCTCGTTGCCGCCGGCCATGATGTACTCCGCGCTCATGAGGAGCTCCTGGAGGGTGTTGGCCATGCCCCGCTTGAGGAGGACAGGCTTGCGGAGCTTCCCCAGCTGCTTGAGGAGTTCAAAGTTCTGCATGTTCCGGGCCCCCACCTGGATGATGTCGATGTCCTCGAAGAGGGGCAGGTGCTGGGCGTCCATGATCTCCGTGACGATGGGCAGGCCCGTGGCCTCCCTGGCCTTCAGGAGAAGGCGGATGCCCTCCTCGTGGAGGCCCTGGAAGGCGTAGGGGGAGGTCCGGGGCTTGAAGGCCCCGCCCCGGAGGACCTGGGCCCCGGCGGCCTTGACGCTTTGGGCCACGGAGACGATCTGCTCCTCGTTCTCCACGGAGCAGGGTCCCGCCATCACCAGGAAGTGGCCGCCGCCGATCTTGGCGCCGGTGGAGAGGGTGATCACGGTATCCTCCTCGTGGAACTTGCGGTTGGCGTTCTTATAGGGCTCCTGGATGCGGCGGACGGTCTCCACGATGTCCAGGGCCATGATGCTCTCGATGTCCACCCGGGAGGTGTCGCCCACCAGGCCCACAATGGTGTGGTTTTCGCCCACGGACATGTGGGTCTCCAGCCCCATGCCGTGGAGCCAGGCGCTGAATACCTCCACCTGCTGCTTTTCCGCGTTTTTCTTCAGTACGACGATCATATTCGTTTCCCCTTTTCCGGCACAAAGCCTGGAGTTTTTTCAATAAAAAAGGTCTTACAGCGGTTTCGCTGTAAGACCTTCAATGGATGAATAATGGAAATCTCCCTCCACCTGTTCGCCGCAGCAAAACAAACCTTATCTACTTGTGTAGATAAAGTAAAAGTAGAAGTATGCGGCGTTCAGGCAAACAGAAGTCATAAAAGGGATCTCCTTGATAAAACTAGGGGCATTGTAGCACGATTCTTCCGGCAGCGCAAGGGGGAAAACAAACTTTTTTCTCCGTTATGCGCCGAAATCCTTGGCGGCGGCCTTCATCATCTCACGGATGGGCAGGTGGTAGGGGCAGCGCTCCTCGCAGGCGCCGCACTCCACGCAGTCCCCCGCCTTTGCCGCCATGGCGTTATAACGGTCACGGGCCCAGTCGCCCAGGCCGTAGCGCCGGAGGTAGCCCTGGAACAGGAACACGTTGGGGATGCCGATGCCCACGGTGCAGGGGGCGCAGTAGTTGCAGCGGCGGCAGAAGTTGGTGCCCAGCTGCTGGCGGATCTCCTCGATGCGGGCCTTCTCCTCGTCGGAGAGGGGAGAGCTGTCGGATACCGCCTCCACATTCTTGCTGACCTCCTCCGGGCAGTACATGCCGGGGATCAGCACGGTGACGTTGGGGTTCTGGCGGATATAGCGCAGGGCCAGACGGCCGTCCTCGATGGCACCGCCGGCCAGGGGCTTCATGGCGATGACCGCGATGTTCTTCTCGGCGGCCTTGGCCATCAGCGCCTCACCCTGGGTCTCCACCAGGTTGTAGGGGAACATGATGGTCTCCACCCAGGGCAGGTCCAGGGCCTTCTCAAACACCTCGGCGGAGTGGGCGGTAAGGCCCAGGTGACCGATCTTCCCGGCCTCCTTGGCCTCCATCAGGGCCTCCAGGGCGCCGCCGGGGGCACAGACCTGCTCCAGCTGCTGCAGGTTGGGATTGTGGACCTGATAGAGGTCGATGTAGTCCGTACGCAGATTTTTCAGACTGGTTTGGATGTCCTTCGCCATGCCGTCACGATCCCGGGCCATGGTCTTGGTGGCCAGGACGAACTGGTCCCGGTGACCCTCGATGGCCTGACCGATGAGCTCCTCACTGACGGTGTAGCCCCGGGCGGTGTCGATATAGGTGATGCCGGCGGCCCGGACCGCCTCCAGCAGCTTGCCGGCCGCCTCGGCGTCCACCCGCTGGATGGGGATGCCGCCGAAGCCCAGTCGGGAGACCTTCAGTCCGGTTTTTCCCAATGTTACGTATTCCATAATCTTCTCCTCCTGCCTGTATTGTTCCGGCGGAACGCGGAGACCCGCGCCCCGCCGGAAAGGATTACTGTCTCTTTCCATCGCCGTCCGCGTCCGGAGAGGCGGGGGACTCCCCCTCCCCGGTCTCAGGCAGATCGGCGGAGGCGGTGGGCATGGCGATGGGCTCGCTGGTCATGCTGATGTGTCGGGCGGGGGCCTCAATGGTGTCGTCCCGCTGGGCAGGCACGCCGTAGTAGTCCTCCCGGTCCGGGTCCCGCCCCTCCAGGATGGCCATCATCTGGGCGCCGGTAATGGTCTCCTTCTGGATGAGGTAGGCGGCCACGGCGTCCAGCATGGTCCGGTTGGTCTCCAGCAGCGCCAGGGCCTCGTCGTGGCAGCGGCGCAGCAGGTCCGCCACCTCCCGGTCCGCGGCGGCGAAGGTCTCCTGGGCGCAGTTCATGCTGTACCCGCCGTCCAGATACTGGTTCTGCACGGTGCCCAGGGCCATCATGCCGAACTTGTCGCTCATGCCGAAGCGGGCCACCAGATTCCGGGCCAGCTCCGTGGCCCGCTCGATGTCGTTGGCTGCCCCGGAGGTCTGGGTGTTGAACACCAGCTCCTCGGCGCAGCGCCCCGCCAGCAGGGTCCGGATCTCCGTGAGGATGTCATCCTTGCTCATGAGGAACTTCTCCTCCTCCGGCAGGTGGAGGGTGTAGCCCAGGGTGCCCTCGGTGTGGGGGACAATGGTGATCTTGGTCACCGGCTGGGCGTTCTTCTGCTTGGCGGCGGCCAGGGCGTGGCCCACCTCGTGGTAGGCGATGATCCGCTTCTCCTGCTCGGTGATGACGGTGCCCTTCTTCTCCGCGCCGGCGATGACCATCTCGAAGGAGGCCAGCAGGTCCTCCTGGTTCACCGCGTGGCGGCCCTGGCGGACGGCCCGGAGGGCCGCCTCGTTGACTGTGTTGGCAAGGTCCGCGCCCACGCAGCCTGCGGTGGCCTGGGCGATCTTATTGAGGTCCACGTCCTCCGCCAGGCGGATTTTCCGGGTGTGGACCTGGAGGGTGGCAAGACGGCCCGCCAGGTTGGGCCGGTCCACGGTGATCCGCCGGTCGAACCGGCCGGGCCGCAGCAGGGCCTTGTCCAGCACCTCGGGCCGGTTGGTGGCGGCCAGGACGATGATGCCCTTGGAGGGGTCGAAGCCGTCCATCTCCGCCAGCAGCTGGTTGAGGGTCTGCTCCCGCTCGTCGTTGCCGCCGAAGCGGGTATCGCGGGTCTTGCCGATGGCGTCGATCTCGTCGATGAAGATGATGCAGGGGGCCACCTTGGCGGCCTCCTGGAACAGGTCCCGGACCCGGCTGGCGCCCACGCCCACGAACATCTCCACAAAGCCGGAGCCGGAGATGGAGAAGAAGGGGACCCCCGCCTCGCCGGCCACAGCCTTGGCCAGCAGGGTCTTGCCGGTACCGGGGGAGCCCACCAGCAGGGCGCCCCGGGGGAGCTTGGCGCCGATGGCAGTGTACTTGCCGGGGTTGTGGAGGAAGTCGATGATCTCCACCAGGGACTCCTTGGCCTCGTCCTGACCCGCCACGTCGGCGAAGGTGACGCCTGTGGTCTTCTCCATGTAGACCTTGGCGTTGGACTTGCCCACGCTGCCGATGCCGCCGATGCCGCCGCCCCGGCGGGCCATCAGGTTCATGAACAGCACGAACAGCCCCACCATGAGAATGGTGGGCAGGATGTAGGTGAGCATGAACTCCAGAATGGGAGACATCTCCGGCACGTAGGGCGTGCCGTACTCCACGCCGTACTCCGTGAGGAACTGGGCCAGATCCATGTCGTAGACGCCGATCTGCATGGTGAAGAGAGTCACGTCGCTGCCGTAGGTCCTGCCGTCCGCATCGGTATAGACATAGCCATCCACCGGGGTGATCTCCAGCGTGTCGTCGGTGATGAGGACCTCTTTCACATGGCCCTCCATGACCAGCTCCTTGAAGGTGCTGTAGGAGATCTCATGGGTCGTGGCCGCGTCAGTGGCCTGGCGGCTGTAGGCGGACAGGTAGTTGAACACCACCGTCAGCACCACCGCCCAGCCCAGGAGGATCAGAAGGCCGTTGAGGTTCTTTTTATTCTTATTGTTATTCCTGTTCTGATTGTCGTTCATTACGTTCTCCTTCTATCGGAGCAGTCCCCGGAGGGGAAAATCCGCTGCTCGTCTATCGTGCATGGTATCACAAAATCCGCTCTGTCACAAGGACTCCCCGTGGATTTTCTGTGAAATTTCTGTGAATCCCTCTTTATTATGGCGTGTGTGCTGTGCTATACTTACTCTGGTATAGATTTCACAGGGAAAAGCCGGAGGATGTTCCCACTGGTAAGGGACATATGGAGCCGTCCGGCAAGTACCGCAAAGGAGCCACGCCATGAGAGAGTACATACAGCGGCCGGAGGCAGAGACCGACGGCATCATCGAGGGCCGCAACGCCGTAACGGAGGCCATCCGCTCAGGGACGGCCATCGACAAGGTCTACCTCGCCAAGGGGGAGACGGATCGGACCCTCAGCCGCATCGCCGCCGACGCCAAAAAGGCGGGGGCCGTGGTGGTGGAGGCGGACCGGCGGAAGCTGGACGCCATGAGCCTCACCCACAGCCACCAGGGCGTCATCGCCGTGGCCGCCGTGCGGGCCTACGCCACGGTGGAGGATATCCTCAGCATCGCCCAGGCCCGGGGGGAGAAGCCCCTGCTGGTGGTCTGCGACGAGATCTCCGATCCCCACAACCTGGGGGCCATCATCCGCACCGCCGAGTGCGCCGGGGCCCACGGGGTAATCATCCCCAAGCGCCGCAGCGCGGGACTCACTGCCGTGGTGGCCAAGTCCAGCGCCGGGGCGGTGAGCTATCTGCCGGTGGCCCGGGTACCCAACATCCCCGCCCTGCTGAAGGACCTGAAGAAGCAGGGGATCTGGGTCTTCGGCGCCGCCGCCGAGGGTACCGTCCCCCTCTACGGGGCGGATTTCAAGAATGCCGCCGCCATCGTCATCGGCAGCGAGGGGGACGGCATGACCCGCCTGGTCCGGGAGAACTGCGATTTTCTGGTGAGCATCCCCATGAAGGGCCGCATCTCCTCCCTCAACGCTTCCGCCGCCGCCGCCATCCTGCTCTACGAGGCCCTGCGGCAGCGGCTGGCCTGACACCTGGACAGCGAGGGACCCACTATGACAGAGAAACGAGAACCCAACCAGTACGATCCCCTGATGGATACCCAGCGTCTGCTGCTGGGGGCGGAGCCCCTGGAGGACGAGGATATCAGTCTGGAATCGATCCTGGCGGAATACGGCAGCGGCGGCTCCGCCGGCGACGAGGCTTCAACGCCTCTCCCGGCGGAGGATACGGCCCCTGCCCCGGCGGAGGGGGCGGAAGCGGAGGGCGAAACGCCGCCTCCGGAGGAAAGTGTGCCCGCTCAGCCGGAGGAGAGCGGATCGCCCCAGCCGGAGGAGAGCGTCCCCCGGCCGGAAAAGCCGGCGCGCCGGAAGTTTTCCAAGATCCTGCGCTTTCCCACCCCGCCGGAAGCTCTGAAGGCGGACGAGCCTCTGCCGGAGGAGCCTCAGGAGGAGGTCCCGGTCCCCGATCTGCAGCCCGACGCGGATCTGGACGACATCCTGCCGGAGAAGCTCTTCGGGCTGGAGGGTGAGGATGGCGCGTCTCCGGAGGAAGCAGAGGCATCCCCGGAGGCGGAGGGCGGGCCTCCGGAGGCCGCTCCGCCCCAGGAGGCGTCCGAGGAGGTGCCCGGGCCCACCCTCACCATGGAGGACGTTGTGGCCAGCACCGTGGACGCGGTGAAGGAGGAGCAGGAGCGCCGCCAGGAGAAGTTCCGCCAGCGGCTGGAGAAAAAGCGGCGGAAAAACGCCCCCAAGCAGCTCAAGCGCCGGGAGCCCTCCTTCCGCCACCCCCTGCCGGAGATCGACCAGGAGCCCTCTCTGGGCTCCGCCGCCGCCCAGCACAAGCGGCGCTACTACGAGTGCCGCCGGAGCCTGCTGCTGTCCGTACCGGTGCTGATCCTGCTGTGGCTGCCCTGGCTGCTGGGGCAGGCGGGGGTGACGGTGCCCTTCTTCAGCGAGAGCACCGGCAACGCCGCCATCTGCGTCCTGATCCCCCAGGCGGTGGTATGCCTGCTGGCCTGGCCGGTGTTCCGGGGGGCGCTGGAGGGCCTGCGGGAGCATAGCTTCACCTTCTACGCCGCGGCGGCCCTCAGCGACCTGGTGACGCTGCTGGACGAGATGACCCTGCTGCTTCTGCCGGAGCGGTCCGCCGTAGCGCCCATGGGCGGGCTGGCGGCGCTGATGACCGTGATGGCCCTGCGGGGAATGACTGATTACCACCGGGGCATGTGGGAGACCTTCCGCATCGGCGCCATGGGCACCCCCGCCCACGTGGTGGACTGCTGCCCGGAGGGCATCGCCAAGGGGAAGGGCGGCATCGCCGGCTTCTACACCCGGGTCAACATGGAGGACACCGCCGCCCAGTGGCAGCGCCTGCTGCTGCCGGTGCTCTCGGCGGCCTCCCTGGTCTTCGCGGTGCTCTCCTCCATCGGCCAGGGCCGGGGCCAGGATTTCCTCTGGTGCTGGTCGGTGATCCTGTGCGCCTCCAGCGCCCTGGTGTGTCCCCTGGTCTATTTCGTCCCCTTCGGCCGTCTGGCGGTCCGCCTGGCCCGGGGCGGGGCGGCGGTGGCGGGGCAGTACGGCGCGGCCATGCTCTCCTCCGTCAACCGGATCGTCGTCACCGACGGCGACCTCTTTCCCCACGGCACCGTGGCCCTCAACGGCCTCAAGCTCTACGGCGAGGAGCGCAACCACGCCCTCTCCTACGCCGCTACCCTGGCGGTCCGTGCCGGGGGATGCCTGGGCCGGATCTTCGGGGATATCTGCAAGGGGGAGCGGATCGCCCTGCAGCCCCTGGAGCATTTCCACATCCACGACGACAACGGCCTCAGCGGCATGATCCACGGGGAGACGGTCCTGGTGGGCACCCCCGCCTTCATGCGCCACAAGGCGGTGCGCCTGCCCGCCACCATGCCCTCCCGCACCACAGTGTGCCTCGCAGTGGACGGGGAGCTGACGGCGGTGTTCGCCGTGAAATACAACACCTCCGAATTGGTGGAGGCGGCCCTCCGGGCCCTGTCCCGGAACGGGCTCCACCTGGCTCTGGCGGTCCGGGACGGAAACATCACCCCCAAGCTCCTCAAGACCCGCTTCGGCACCGACGGCGGCGCGGCCTTCCTGGAGCTCAGCGAGCGGCTGGCCATGTCGGACCCGGACCGGGAGGCCGGCGGCCCCAATGGGATCTTATACCGGGAGGGGCTGTTCCCCTTCGTGGACATGGTGGCGGGCAGCCGCAGGCTCTGCCACGTGGTCCGCATCGGCAACTTCCTCTCCATTCTGTGCAGTATTTTCGGTGTTCTGGTGGGATTTTACCTCACTTTCACCGGCAGCTACGCCGTTTTGACCCCCATGCTGCTTCTGACCTATCTCCTTTTGTGGGTGGTCCCCATGCTGCCGCTGCTGTGGGGCGTGGATAAAAGCTGATTTGCCGCTGTCCATTGTGACTATGTGAAAAAAGAAACACATTGTTTTGTAAGATCTATCAAAAATCCCCGGCAAAATAAAATTTCAGTTGTGCTAAAACAGGAAATACTATATAATCGGATTGTTAAGCGGTTCCCGGTTTTCGGGAAGAGATAAACGGAAGGAGACTAACACATATGGACATTCGCAACATCTGCCTGCTGGGTCACGGCGGCAGTGGTAAGAC
>CALWYI010000038.1 GCA_944385715.1 uncultured Oscillospiraceae bacterium
TACACGTCGTCGTCGATGGCGATATAGTTGTAGCCCTCGGTGGTGACGGTGACGTCCCGCTGGCCGAAGAGGGAGTTCAAAAAGCCGTTGTGGTACATGCCGTAGTAGTCGTACTGCTCCATGATGAGCTCGGCGTTGTAGAAGTTGTCCACCCAGGAGGGTACGTCCTCGGTGTCGTAGTACTGGCACTCGCCGGTGATGGCGTTGACCAGCACGCCGCCCTTCACGTCGGTGCCGCCGAAGAGGCCGATGGTCTTGACGATCCGGGCGCAGACCCAGTAGGGCACCCCCTCCTCATTGACCTCCATCACCGGCTGGGCGAACATGTAGGTGGGGTAGTTGAAGCGCAGGTGGCGGTAGAGGTTGCGGCCGAAGTGCTCGGCGGTGGTGTACTTGATGCCCTCCTCCAGCCGCACCAGCTCCACGTTCTGGGTCACCATGTCGATGATGATATAGGCGGGCAGGCCGTCGGAGCGGTTGGTGAACCACTTGATAAGGTCGGCGTAGCGCAGCGTGGCGATGCGCACCGGGCGGCCCTTGTAGTTGATCTGGGTGTAGTCGTCGTTGACCTCGAACTGGCTGACCATGTCGCTGAGCTCGCCCAGCTTCCGGTCCCCCAGCCGCTCGGCGGAGTCCTTGTCCAGCATGGGGATCTGGTCGAAGGAGATCTCGTCCACATCGGCCACGAAGTCGCCGCTCTCCAGGGGCAGCAGGGAGGCGTAGGCCCCGGCCCGGAAGATGACGCTGCCCACCAGGGCGCCGATGAGGGCCACCAGAATCATGGCCACCGCCAGGATGGCGGGGATGGCGCACTGCTTCTTCACAAACTTGAAGTAGTGCCGGGCCCCCTGGCCCTGGAAGCCGGAGGTGAAGATGGCGCAGCCGCAGTAGACAACGCACAGCAGCAGGATGAAGGCGTAGAAGTCGGGAGCCTGGGGGTTCAAAGCGGGCAGCTCCAGGTAGAAGTAGATGAAGCCCACCACCAGGGTGACGATCAGGTTGATGAGGACCCGGGTGACGGGTCCGCCCACCGGCTTGCGGGGCTTTTTCTGCCGGGGAGGCCGCTGGGAGGGTGCGCCGCTGCTCCAGCCTTCCCACTGAAAACCGCCGGCGTCGGTACCAGAAAATCCCATAGTCATATCTCCTTTTTGATTCGGATGAAGGAACGGTTCCGCCCTCCGGCCCGAAGACTGCCGAAGAAAGCGGCGTGCCCGGCAATCCGCCGGTACGCATCCCTAGTGTACCCCAATTCCGCCGCCGTGGCAAGGGAAAAGGAGCCTTCGGCCGGCAATAAGTACCGCTCCGGGGAGAAATGCTGAGAAACTTAACAGAAAGTTCATAGAATCGCCATCTTTCGTCTTCCTCTTTCTCCGGCATTGGGGTATGATAGAACCCAGATGAACGAGGGGAGGCGGCTGTCCTGCGCCGGCCTCCCCGTCCCAATGGAAAGGAGAACAAAGAGGTATGCAAGGGTGCGAAAAGGGCCCGTCCCTCCGGGAGCGGGCCTCGGCGCTGTTTCACAGGAAGGACGGCGGCAGCGCCGTCCCCGGCAGACGGAGGAGGAAGTGGGGAATCGCTGCCGCGGCGGTTCTGGTGCTGGCGGCGGCGGTGGCCCTGCCCCGGCTGTGGGGCGGAAAGACCGCCGGGAACGGGGTGTCCCCCCTGGACGTGACCACCCTGGCCCCCACGGACCTGCGGCGGACCGTCAGGGCCACCGGCACAGTGGAGAGCGCCAGGAGCGTCCTGGTGTACTCCACCCAGTCCTACGCCGTCCAGGAGGTCCTGGTGGAGGTGGGGGACTACGTGGAGGAGGGCCAGCTCATGGCCAAGCTGGACGACGGCACCATCCTCGACCAGATCGAGAGCCAGGAGGCGGCCCAGGCCGCCGCCAGCAGCGCCTCTTCCGCCGCCATCGCCGCCGCGGAGCACAACTACCAGCAGTACAAGGAGGCACTGGAGGCCGGGCTCAACAGCTCCATCCTGAACGCCGAGAGCTCCGTTTCCACCGCCTACGACAACTATGTCACCGCCTACAATACATATGAGCGGTTCCGGGCGGACCTGGCGGCGGGGACCAACAGCGCCATCCGCAGCGCCCAGAGCGCCCTGGACGCCGCCGAGGACGCCTATACCTCCGCCCAGAAGACCTATGACCGGTACGCCGAGAGCCTGGACGAGGGGGACAACGCCGCCATCATGAGCCAGGAGCAGACCCTGCGGACGGCGGAGCGCACCCTGGAGGCCGCGGAGGAGGCCTGTGACGCCGCCCAGGAGTCCTACGATTCCGCCCGGCAGCGGGCGGAGGAGGCCCAGACCAGTCACGACGAGGCCCAGGCCAAGGTAAATACAGCCAAACAGGCCCTCCAGACGGCGGAGAGCGAGGTGGCCGGCCTGGAGGCTCAAGTTGCGGCGGACCCAGAGAATACGGAGTTGCAGACCCGGCTGACCGCTGCCCGGGACCGGGAGTCCCAGGCTAGGACGGACCTCTCCCAGGCGGAGAGCGAGGAGACCCAGACCGCTTTGACGTTGGCCCTGCTCCAGGCCGCCCGGGACAGCGCCAGGACCCAGGCGACCACGGCGGAGCGCACCCTGGAGGAGGCGGAGGAGGCCTATGACACGGCCAAGACCCAGTACCGCTCCGCCCTGGACAGCGCCGACGACACCCTGGAGGACTACGCCGACGCGGTGGACTCCGCCTATGAGGCGTATCTGGATGCCCAGGTGTCCCTGGAGAGCGCCCAGAGTGACGCCCAGGAGACACTGGCGGACTACGCGGACCGGCTGGACGCGGCCTATGAGGCCTATACCTCCGCCCAGGCGGGCCTCGCCTCCACGGAGACCGCCGCCCAGAACCAGCTCCAGTCCTACAAGGACAGCCTCAACAGCGCCTACGCCAACGCCGACACCGGCACCAGCGACGTGAGCCTGCGGCAGCTGCGGGCCGACCTGGAGGGCACGGAGATCACCGCGCCCTCCGCCGGCACGGTCACCGCCGTATACGCCGAGGTGGGGTCCTCCGGCGCGGGGCTGCTGTTCGTCATCGAGGATGTGGAGAACCTGGTGGTGGCCACCTCCGTAAAGGACTACGACGTGGCCAGCATCTCAACAGGGATGGCGGTGGATATCCAGTCCGACTCCACCGGAGACAGCGTCTATGACGGGGCGGTGACTTCCATCGCCCCCACCGCCGCCAAGAACGCCGCCGGCGGCACCGACACCACCGGGGATATCTCCTTCGCCACCGACGTGGCGGTGACCAGCGAGGACACCGGGCTGCGGATCGGCATGAGCGTGGAGCTGGACTTCATCCTGGAGGAGGACCCGGATGCCCTGGCGGTGCCCTACGACGCGGTGTATGAGAACAGCCAGGGCCAGACCTGCCTGCTGGTCCTGGAGGAGGGGGAGGACGGCGCCCTTCTCCTGACAGAAATGCCGGTGGAGACGGGCCTTGAGACAGATCTGGACATCGCCGCCACCGGCGACGGCATCGGAGAGGGGACCCGCGTGGTGACAGACCCGGAGCGCTACCTGCCTCTCCTGAACCAGACGGTGGTCCTGGAGACCGGAGGGGAGGCCGGCTGATGGACGGGACAGCGCGGCGGACCATCATATCCATGCGGGGGATCTACAAGCGCTTCTACATCGGCGCGCCCAATGAGCTGGAGATCCTCCACGGCATCGACCTGGATGTGGAGGAGGGGGAGTTCCTCTCCATCGTGGGGCCCTCCGGCTCCGGAAAGAGCACCCTCATGAACGTCATCGGGGTGCTGGACCGGTCCACCGAGGGCAGCTACCTCCTGGACGGCATGGCGGTGAGCAAGGCCCGGGACGACGAGCTCTCCTCCATTCGCAACCGGAAGATCGGCTTCGTCTTTCAGAACTTCAACCTCATCTCCCGGACCAACGCCCAGAAGAATGTGGAGCTGCCCATGATGTACGCCGGCGTTCCCGCCGCCCGGCGCACCGCCCGGGCCCGGGAACTGCTGGAGATGGTGGACATGGGGGACCGGATGACCCACCAGCCCAACGAGCTCTCCGGCGGGCAGAAGCAGCGGGTGGCCATCGCCCGGGCCATGGCCAACGACCCGGCCATCATCCTGGCCGACGAGCCCACCGGGGCTTTGGACAGCAGGACCGGAAGGATGGTCATGGACCTCTTTCACCGGCTCAACCGGGAGAAGGGCAAGACCATCGTCCTCATCACCCACAACCGGGAGCTGGCCCTGGAGACGGACCGCTTCGTCACCATGCGGGACGGGCGGCTCTACCGGGGGGACACGGGGGAGGAGGTGCGCTATGGGGATCGGTGAGAGCGTCCGGGTGGCGCTGGAAGGCCTGCGGGCCAACAAGATGCGCTCCCTTCTCACCATGCTGGGCATCATCATCGGCATCAGCGCCGTCATCGGCATCCTCACGGTGGGCAGCGGCCTCACCGGGTCCATCACCGGGTCCATGAGCTCCCTGGGGGCCACCAACATCACCGTGTTCCTCCAGGAGAAGGGGGACGGCGGCATGGGGGGCCTGGAGACCCTCCTGGGGGTGGCCGCCCCCGACGAGGGGGATCTCATCAGCGACGAGATGCTGGACGCCCTGCGGCAGCGGTATAGCCAGGCCATCACCGGCATCAGCCTCTCCGCCTCCGCCGGCAGCGGCGTGGCAAGGGACGGGCGGCTGTACGCCAACGTCTCCCTCACCGGCATCAACGAGGAGTATCTGGACGTGGGCGGCACGGACCTGCTGGCGGGCCGGAGCATCCGGCGGGAGGACATGGACGGGCAGCGGAACGTCTGCGTGGTCAGCGACAGGCTGGTGGAGAAGCTCTACCGGGGAGATATGGACGCGGCCCTGGGGGACGACGTCCGGGTGGAGACGGGGGGTGAGCTGCTGTCCTTCCGGATCGTGGGGGTCTACGAGTACGACGCGTCCATGATGGGCATCTCCATGTCCGCGGAGGAGGACGTGACCACCTCCCTGTACCTCCCCATCACCACCGCCAACCACATCACCGGCAGTCCCGAGGGCTACTCCACCCTGACGATCCGGGCCAGCGAGGGCACCGACAGCGCCGCCGTGGCCGGGAACATCCGGGATTTCCTGAACCGCTACTATGTCAACAACGACGACTACGGCGTCTCCGCCATGGCCATGAGCACCATGGTGGAGTCCATGTCCACCATCATGGACACCCTCTCCATCGCCATCTCCGTCATCGCCGGCATCTCCCTCCTGGTGGGCGGCATCGGGGTCATGAACATCATGCTGGTGTCCGTCACCGAGCGGACCCGGGAGATCGGCATCCGAAAGGCCCTGGGGGCCACCAACAACGACATCCGCATCCAGTTCGTGGTGGAGAGCGTCATCGTCTGCCTCATCGGCGGCATCATCGGCATCCTCCTGGGGGCGGTGCTGGGGTATGTGGGCAGCTCCCTCATCAGCGAGGCCTGCCTGCCCCAGCCCGGCTACATTCTCCTGGCCGTGGGCTTCTCCATGGCCATCGGGGTGTTCTTCGGCTACTACCCCGCCAACAAGGCCGCCCGGCTGGACCCCATCGAGGCCCTGCGGTACGAGTGACGGGACCATTTCAATAAAATACAGGAGCGGCCCCGGGGAGAGTTCCTTCCCGGGGCCGCTCCTTTGACCGGTTCCTACGGGAGGAACCGGTCCGGTTACGCCGTCTCTCCGCTCTGCTGCGGGGCCTTTGTGAGGACCACCGCGCCGCCCTCTGCCGTGAGGGTGAGGTGGTCGCCGGAGCGGAAGCGGCCGGAGAGGAGCCCCTCGGCGGCGGGGTCCTCCACCCTGCCCCGGATCAGACGGCGGAGGGACCGGGCCCCATAGGAGCGGTCCAGGCCCTCCCGGGCCAGGAGGGCCACCGCCCCATCCTCCGCCTGGAGGGAGAGACCCAGGGCCGCCATTCGCGCCCCGGTGTCGGAGAGCATCCGCCGGGCGATCTCCCGCAGGTCCTCCTCGGTGAGCTGGCGGAAGATGACGGTCTCATCCACCCGGTTGAGGAACTCCGGGCGGAAGGTCCGCCGCAGCTCCTCCTCCACCGCCTTCCGGGCGCTGATGGCCTCCTCCCCCTGGGGGGCGAAGCCCAAGGGGCCCTTGCCGCCGGTAATGTGCCGGGCCCCCACGTTGCTGGTCATGGCGATGACGGCATTGCGGAAGTCCACCTTCCGCCCGTGGCTGTCGGTGAGGCAGCCGTCCTCCATGATCTGCAGCAGCAGGTTCCACACGTCCTGGTGGGCCTTCTCGATCTCGTCGAAGAGCACCAGGGAGTAGGGACGGCGGCGGATCTTCTCCGTCAGCTGGCCCCCGTCGTCGTGGCCCACGTAGCCCGGAGGGGCCCCCACCAGGCGGCTGGCGGTGTGGCTCTCGGCATACTCCGACATGTCGAAGCGGATGAGGGCGTCCTCCCGGCCGAACATGGCTTGGGCCAGGCTCCGGCACACCTCCGTCTTGCCCACGCCGGTGGGCCCCAGCAGGAGGAAGCTGCCCACCGGGCGGCCCGGCTCCTTGAGGCCCACCCGGCTGCGGCGAACGGCCCGGCAGAGGCAGCTGACCGCCTCCTCCTGGCCCACCACCCGGCGGCGGAGGACCTCCTCCAGGTGGAGAAGCCGCTGGGACTCGCTCTCGGTGATGCGGCTGACGGGGATGCCGGTCCACTCCGCGGCCACAACGGCCACGTCCTCCTCCGTCACCGCTCCGGCTCCGCCGCTGAGGCGCTGCCGCTCCTCCCGGAGCTGCCGGGCGAAGTCCTCCTCCGCGTCCCGGCAGGCCGCCGCCCGCTCGAAGTCCTGCCGGGCGGCGGCGCTCTCCTTGTCCCGCCGGGCCCCGGCCACCCGCTCCTCCAGCAGCCGCAGGTCCGGCTCCGGCGCCTCCCGCTCCAGCCGCACCCGGCTGCAGGCCTCGTCCATGAGGTCGATGGCCTTGTCGGGGAGGAACCGCTCCGGCAGATACCGGCGGCTGAGGGTCACGGCGGCCTGTATCGCCCCGTCGGTGATGGCGAGGCCGTGGTGGGCCTCGTACTTCTCCCGGAGACCCTCCAGGATGGCCACCGCCGTCTCCGGCGCGGGCTCCTCCACCGTCACCGGCTGGAACCGCCGCTCCAGGGCGGCGTCCTTCTCGATGTGGCGGCGGTACTCCTCCAGGGTGGTGGCGCCGATGACCCGGATCTCCGAGCGGCTGAGGGCGGGCTTGAGGAGGTTGGCGGCGTCCACCGCCCCCTCGGCGCTGCCGGCCCCCACAATGTTGTGGAGCTCGTCGATGAAAAGGACCACGTTCCCCATCCGCTGGACCTCCTGAATAGCGGTGCGGACCCGCTCCTCGAACTCCCCCCGGTACTTGGTGCCCGCCAGCATGGCGGCAAGGTCGATGGAGAGGATGTTGAGGCCCAGAAGCTCCCCGGGCACGTCCCCCGCGGCGATCCGCTGGGCCAGGCCCTCCACCACCGCCGTCTTGCCTACGCCCGGCTCCCCGATGAGGACGGGATTGTTCTTGGTCCGGCGGCTGAGGATGCGGATGGTCCGGGCGATCTCCTTCTCCCGGCCCAGCACCGGGTCCAGCTTTCCCTCCCGGGCCAGGGCGCTGAGGCTGCGGGTGAACTGCTCCAGCACCCGGGCACGGGGGGCCTCCTCCCGCAGCACCGGAGCCTTGGTCGGCGCCTCCCGCTGGGGCCGGAGCCCTCCGCCCATCCTTCGGATCAGGGCGGCCTGGAGCCTGCCGGGGTCCGCTCCCACCGCGCGGATGACCTGAACGGCGGTGGCGCCGCTGTCCTTGAGAATACCCAGCAGCAGGTGTTCCGTGCCGATGCGTCCGCCGCTGCGGCGGACGCACTCCCCGGCGGCGTTTTCAATGATGCGCCGGGCCCGGGGGGTGAGACCCTGGGCGGGGGCAAGGCCAGGGGAGCCCGCGCCCACCAGCTGCCGCAGGGCCATCCGGAGCTTCTCCGGGGTCACCGACTGCTCCTGGAGGCAGCACCGGGCGGGGCCCTCCGCCTGGAGGACGCCCAGCAGCAGGTGCTCGCTGCCCACGTAGCCGTGGCCCAGCTCTCCCGCGGCGGCCTGGGCCAGCCGCAGGGCGCTGCGGGCCCCGGGTGTGAATTGCTTGTCGTACATATCGCCATCTCCTCTGCACGTTGCTGTCCCCTGGAGTATGCCCCTTAACGGAGGTTTTACACATTTCTGGCCGCTGTGCCGGATTTTGCCCTTGCAATTTCAGAAGTTCATGCTACAATGTAGGTACAAATCTATAGGGAGGATATATTCATGGCTCACAAGATTACCGATGCCTGCGTCAGCTGCGGTACCTGCGCTGAGAACTGCCCCGTCGAGGCCATTTCCCAGGGCGATACCCAGTATGTGATCGATGCCGACACCTGCGTGGACTGCGGCGCCTGCGCTGCCAACTGCCCCGTGGATGCCATCGTGGCGGAATAATCTGCATACAGCGAAACGAACTTGCCCCCGCGGGGCAGGCCCATACCGGCGGACGGCGCGGAGCCGTCCGCCGGTATTTTCGCATGCTTCGCCGGGAAAAGGAGGCGCGGCGGCGGACAGCGGTTGCCAGCGGCGGCGGAATGTGATATAATTTCTAAGATTGACAAGAACACAGGGCGAAACCCGGAGAGGAGGCGGCCATGGAGATCGGAAACGTACATATCGCGTCAAAGCTGGCCCTGGCCCCCATGGCCGGCGTCACCGACGCGGCCTACCGGCAGATCTGCAGCGAGCTGGGAGCGGGCCTCACCTGCACCGAGCTGGTCAGCGCCAAGGCCCTGTGCTACCAGGACAGGAAGAGCCGCCAGCTCCTCATGCCCTTCCCCGGGGAGGGCCCCTTCGCCGCCCAGATCTTCGGAAGCGACGTATCCTGCATGGCGGAGGCGGCCCAGATCGCCGCGGAGGTCAGCGGCGCGGACCTCATCGACATCAATATGGGCTGCCCGGTGGGGAAGGTGGTGTCCAACGGCGACGGCTCCGCCCTCATGAAGGACCCGGAGAAGGCCGCCCGCATCGCCGAGGCGGTGGTGAAGGCCAGCCCCGTGCCCGTGACAGTGAAGATGCGCCGGGGCTGGGACAAGGGCAGTATCAACGCCGTGGCGCTCTCCCGCCTCCTGGAACAGGCAGGGGTCTCCGCCGTGACCATCCACGGCCGCACCCGGGTGCAGATGTACGGCGGGGTGGCGGACTGGTCCACCATCCGGGAGGTGAAGGAGGCGGTGTCCATCCCGGTGATCGCCAACGGCGACGTGTTCTCCCCGGAGGACGCGGTGCGGATCCTGCGGCAGACCGGGGCGGACATGGCCATGATCGGCCGGGGGTGCTTCGGAAACCCCTGGCTGTTCCGGCAGGCCGCCGCCGCCCTGGCCGGGGAGCCGATTCCGGACCGGCCGCCTTTGGCGCAGCGGTGCGACACCGCCGTGCGGCAGATCGAGCTGGCGGCCCGGTACAACTGCGAGAAGGTGGCGGTGCTCACCGCCCGGCGGCACTACGCCTGGTACCTCAAAGGGGTGCCCCACGCCGCCTATTACCGGGAACAGATCGTCCGCATGGAGACTCTGGCGGACGTGTATCGTGTGACGGAAGGGATCAAGAGGGATCTGCATGACTGAACAGGAGCTGGTCCGAGCCGCGGCAGGCGGGGATACGGAGGCCTTTGCCCGGCTGGTGCGGACGTATGAAAACAAAATATACAGCCTGGCCTTCCGGATGTGCGGCAGCGCCGACGACGCCGGGGACATCGCCCAGGAGGCCTTTCTCGCCGCCTGGCGGGGCCTGCCCTCCTTCCGGGGAGAGGCGGGCTTTGCCACCTGGCTCTACCGCCTCACCTCCAACGCCGCCATTGACTACCTCCGGCGGCAGAAGAAGCAGCGGGGGGACATGTCCCTGGACGACGAGGAGCTGGGCCTGGACGCGGTGGACACCGGACCCGGACCCCAGGACGCCGCGGAGCGCACGGAGGTACGCTCCGCCGTGGCGGCGGGGCTCCAGGCGCTCAGCGAGGACCACCGGCAGGTGCTGGTGCTGCGGGAGATCCAGGGCCTGAGCTACGAGGAGATCGCAGGCGTCCTGGAGGTGGACCTGGGGACGGTGAAATCCCGGATCTCCCGGGCCCGGTCGGCCCTGCGCAAAATTTTGCTGGAAAGCGGGAACTTATCCGGGTATCTGCCGTCTAACCTAAAGTAACAAAAGTAACAGGGGAAAGGAGGGCCTCTTGTGAGAACATGCGAGGAATATGAGGCGCTCATCAGCGCCCTGCTGGACGGGGCCCTGGCGGATGAGGACCGGGAGGAGCTGATGGCCCACATGGCGGGCTGTCCGGCCTGCCAGGCCTATTTTGACGATTTATTGGCCATCCGGACCGCCCTGTCGGGCCTGGAGGACAAGGCGCCCGCGGGCTTCACGGACCGGGTGATGGATCAGGTCCGCCGGGAGAGCCGGCAGACGGAGGAGAAAGAAAACAGCAGAAAGACGGTGGCCTTCCCCTACTGGCGGCGGTACGCCGCCATGGCGGCCTGCTGCGCCATCGTGGCCATTGCGGGCTTCTGGGCCTTCAACGGCGGACAGCCGTCGGCGGGGAACGTGGCGGCGGACGCGGCGTCCCTCATGGACAGCCGGTCCGCGCCGGTGGCGGAGGACCAGGCGGACGGTGCCGCTGACAGCGGCGGGTCTGCGGATGCGGCCGGCGGGGATGCCGCCGCCGACGGGCAGATTGTCCCGGCGGACAGCGGTGAGCAGACCGCTCCGGAGACGGCCGCGGAGGGGACGGAGGAGCAGGACGCCGGGGAGCCGGAGACCTTCTCCGTCACCACCACTGAGCCGGATGCGGACGACACGGACTCGGGGCGTCAGGAGGACGTCCGGTCGGAGCACCACGACGGGAAAGGAGGCAGCGCAGCGACCTACTACGCCCTGGAGACGGTGACCCTCACCACCGGCAGCCCCCTGGCGGAGGCCTGGGTGACGGAAAACCTGGGGGAGACCTGGGAGGCCGGCGCCAGCTATGCCCTGACGGTGGAGCAGTTTGACCAGATCCAGGTGCTGCTGCAGACCAACGGGGAGGCATTTGTGCTGGCCCGCCCGCTGGGCGGCGATACTTTGGCGGACAGCGGCGCGGACGACAGCCTGACGGAAGAACCGGAGGGGGAGGATGCGCCGGAGGAGGACGCCGGGGAGGATACCTCCGATGAGAAGGAATCCCTGCCGGAGGAGGCGCCCGCCGCAGTTGCCTATGTGCTCCAGGCCGCGCCCTGATTCCCACCATAATTACAGAAGCGCCCGCCGCGGGATTTCCCGCGGCGGGCGCTTCTGTATGTGCTGTATCTCCTGGACAGGCGTCAGCAGGTGGCGCCGCCCTTCAGGTGCTTCTGGGCGCTGAGGTTCTCGCTCTTGCGCTGGAGGAGGTCGTCGCTGAGGAGCTGCCGCTCCACGTTCTCAAAGCCCAGCCGGGCGATGGTGTCCGCGAAGCGCTCGCCGGTGATGCCCTGCTCCCGGAAGAGGAGAATGGCCTTCTCCACCAGGCTGAGGACCTCCTCCTCGGAGGTGAAGATCCGGCTGAGGGCTTTGCCGTGGGCCACGTTCTTGCCCCAGCGGCCGCCCAGGTACACCCGGTAGCCGTCCATGAACTGGTCGGTGACGTGGAAGGGGCACTTGCCCACGCAGCGGCCGCAGTGGTTGCAGGCGTTGGGGTCGATCTGGATCTTGCCGTCGGCCATGTGGGCGATGCGGATGGGGCAGACGTTCTCCACCTGGCAGACCTTGCAGCCCCTGCACTTATCCAGCTCCACCACGGGCACCCGCTGGCCCACAATGCCCAGGTCGTTGAGGTCGGGCTTGACGCAGTTGTTGGGGCAGCCGCCCACGGCGATCTTGAACTTGTGGGGCAGCTTCACCTCGTGGTAGCCCACGTAGTAGAGCTGGTGGATCTTCTCGGAGAGGGCGAAGGTGTCGATGAGGCCGTACTGGCAGGTGGTACCCTTGCAGGACACCACGGGCCGGACCTTGGAGCCGGTGCCGCCGGTCTGGATGCCGTACTGGGCCAGGTACTCCCGCAGAGGCTCGATGTTGTCGTAGGGCACGCCCTGGATCTCCAGGGTCAGGCGGGTGGTCATGGTGACCTCGCCGGAGCCGAATTTCCGGGCGGCCTCCGCCACGGCGATGTGCTGGTCGGAGGTGATCTTGCCGTTGACGGTGATGACCCGGACGTTGAAGATGTCCTGGCTGCGCTTGTCCCACAGGCAGCCCAGGGCCTTCACCCGGGCGATCTCCTCGGCGGGCAGGGCGGCGGAGGCCCGGGGCACGTGGACGTCGTTCATGGTGAGGCCGCCCTCCAGGGTCCACACGTTGGTGTAGCCGCCTGCGCGCAGCCGATTCTGAAGGAAGTAGCTGCGCTTGCCCTTGGCGCAGACCAGGAGGCAGTGCTCATCCTTTTCCACGCCGGGGATGGCGTCCACCACCTTGCCCAGCTCCACGAACAGCGCGCCGGGGACGGCGGGGGCGGGGGACACGTCGATGACCCGGAAGCCCTTGGCCTTCCCCGCCAGATACTCCGCCGGGGTCATGGACTGGAGGAGGCCGTCCAGCTTGTTCTCCAGCACGTGGACCGCCTGGACGAAGGGGTGGATGGCGGTGGAGAAGGGAGGCGCGTAGCTGAGGTCCAGGTTGTCGAGGTCGGAGAGGGTGGCCTTCATGGCGATGGCGGTGACGGCGATGTCCGCCATCTTGTCCACCGCGCCGGGGCCGATGATCTGGGCGCCCAGGAGGCGGCGGGTGGCCCTGTCGGCAATGAGCTTGGTGATGAAGAAGGCGGCGTCCTCGTAGTAGTGGGCTTTGTCGTCGGTGGCGGCCACGGCGGTGATGACGTCGTAGCCCTCCGCCGCGGCCTGGGCCTCGGTGAGGCCGGTGCGGGCACAGTTGACGCCGGGCAGCTTGGCAACGCCGGTACCCAGCACGCCGGGGTGGTGGACGTCCCGGCCCGCCAGGGCCTGGGCCAGGGTGCGGCCCATGTAGTTGGCGGTGGAGCCCATGGGGGACCAGGCGGGTTTTCCGGTGATGCGGTTGTGGACCATGGCGCAGTCGCCGGCGGCGTAGATGTCGGGCAGGTTGGTGCGGCCCTGGTCGTCGGTGAGGATGGTGCCCTTCACCATGTCGAGGCCGGTATCGCTGAGGAAGGCGGTGGTG
>CALWYI010000039.1 GCA_944385715.1 uncultured Oscillospiraceae bacterium
CAATATATTTTTTTCTATTCAAAAAGAGAGGGTAAGATCATGTACGAAGACAAGACCTTAGTTTGCAAGGAGTGCGGCCAGGAGTTCGTATTCACCGCCGGTGAGCAGGAGTTCTATGCCGAGCGCGGCTTCCAGAACGAGCCCCAGCGCTGCAAGGCCTGCCGTGACGCCCGCAAGAACGCTGCCCGCGGTCCCCGCGAGTACTTCACTGCGGTGTGCGCCAACTGCGGCGGCGAGGCCCGGGTTCCCTTTGAGCCCAAGAGCGATCGTCCTGTTTACTGCAGCGAGTGCTTCGCCAAGATGCGCGAGCAGCAGGGCTGATTCCTGACAAACTTGATTATCTGTGGGACGTCCGCAAAAGCGGACGTCCCCTTTTTCTCTCCTCCCGCTCTTTTTTCGCGCCCTGTCTGATCAAAGAATCCGGCTTGCTATTTCATAGCAGATATAGTACAATGGGTAGAACGGATACGCCGCATGGGGCGTATGCCACATCGAAAGGAGCAGATGACGATGGAATACAGCAGCATGAACAAGGCGCAACTCCAGGCGGAGTACGACGCCGTCGCCAAGGATTTTGAGGCGCTGAAGGCCAAGGGGCTGAAGCTGGATATGTCCCGCGGCAAGCCCAGCAAGGCTCAGCTGGATCTGGTCAGCGGCGTTCTCACCGCCCTGACTACCCCCGAGGAGTGCGCCGTGGAGGGCACCGATGCCCGCAACTACGGTGAGCTGGCGGGCCTGCCCTGCGCCCGGCGGTACTTTGCGGAGATCCTGGGCTGCAAGCCGGAGGAGTGCTTTATGGGCGGCAACGCCAGCCTGACGCTGATGTATGACACCATCTCCAAGGCCTACACCCACGGCCTGCTCCACAGCGAGAAGCCCTGGGCCAAGCTGGACAAGGTGAAGTTCCTCTGTCCCGCTCCCGGCTATGACCGCCACTTCAAGATCAGCCAGTCCTTCGGCATGGAGATGATCACCATCGAGATGACGGAGAACGGCCCCGACATGGACGCGGTGGAGGAGGCGGTGAAGGACCCCGCCGTCAAGGGCATGTGGTGCGTGCCCAAGTACTCCAACCCCGAGGGCGTCATCTACAGCGACGAGACCATCCGCCGCATCGCCGCCCTGAAGCCCGCCGCCCCCGACTTCCTCCTCATGTGGGACAACGCCTACTGCATCCACGAGTTTGACGGGGACTTTGTCCCCTTCCCGGATATCATCTCTCTGTGCCGCGAGGCGGGGAATCCGGACATGGTCTTTGAGTACGCCTCCACCTCCAAGGTCACCTTCCCCGGCGCGGGCATCTCCGTCATGGCCTCCAGCGTGGACAACATCAAGTACATGCTGGGCCTCCTGGGCATCCAGACCATCAGCTACGACAAGGTCAACCAGCTGCGCCACGTCCGCTTCCTCAAGGACAAGGCCACCACCCTGGAGCTGATGAAGAAGCACGCCGCCATCATGAAGCCCAAGTTCGACGCGGTGGTCTCCGCCCTGGACAAGGAGATCGCCCCCCTGGGCATCGCCCAGTGGAAGCGGCCTAAGGGCGGCTACTTTGTCAGCGTGGACACCATGGACGGCCTCGCCAAGCGGACGCTGGCCCTGTGCAAGGAGGTCGGCGTGGTCATGACCGGCGCCGGCGCCACCTTCCCCTACGGGGTGGACCCCCGGGACCGGAACATCCGCATCGCCCCCAGCCTTCCCCCGGTGGAGGAGCTGGAGCAGGCCATCGCCGTGTTCTGCACCTGCCTGAAGCTGGCAGCCCTGGAGAAGCTGCTGGCGGCGTAAGCAACCTACATACCAGAGCCCGCCGGTCCTGATGGACCGGCGGGCCTCTTCCTTTTTGGGCCGTCACCGATCTGTAACCAATTGTTGCCGCCCTGTAGGTTGACATTGTAGACCTGCCATGTTACAATTGGTCTACAAAGTAAACCAAAAGAGGGAGGCGCGTTGGTATGGCGGTCCATCTGACGGGCAGCGAGTGGCATGTACTGGACTGTCTGTGGGAGGTAAATCCCCGGACGGTGATGGAGCTGGTATCAGTTCTTGGAGAGCGGGTGGGCTGGGCCAAGAGCACCACCATCACCACCCTGCGCCGCATGGAGGAGAAGGGGCTGGTCCGCTGCGAGATGGCAGGGAAGGGGAGACGGTACTTCCCTGCGGTGGAGCGGGAGGCGGCGGTGGTGTCGGAGACCCGCAGCTTCCTGGACCGGGTGTACCGGGGCAGCGTGGGGCTGATGATGAGCGCCATGGCCCAGCGGCAGGAGCTGACGGAGGAGGATCTGCGGCAGCTGCGGGCCATCCTGGACCAGGCGGAGCAGGGGAAGGGAGGCGGCGAACATGCTTGAATGGATCGTCACCGCCAGCCTTCTGATCCTGCTGGTGGTTCTGCTGCGCAGGCTGCCTATCGCCCCCTGGCAGCGGTATGCCCTGTGGCTGGTGGTGCTGCTGCGGCTGCTGGTGCCGGTGCAGCTCTACGTGTCGCCTGTGACAGTGTCCGCCCTACTGCCGGAGGAACGGGTCACCTTCCAGCCCTCCGGCGGACTGGTCCAGCCGCTGTCTCCCGCCGCAGGCGGAGATGTCTACGCCGCGGGCGACAATATGGACGGGAACGGAGGGCCTGCCGACGCCGGAAGCTCCGCTTCCGACGGAAGTATTCTAACCCCTGCGCCCCCCGCACCGGATACCGCCGACTCCCTCCGGACGGCCATTCATCCCGGCAGCGTGCTGCTCCTGTGCTGGGCGGCGGGTTCCGGCGGGACGGCCCTGGTGCTGCTGGGCAGCAATCTGGTTTTCTCCCGGCGGCTGAAGCGGAGCCGGCGGCCTCTGGAGGGCGTGGGAAGCCGTTTGCCGGTCTATGTGGCCGAGGGCCTTCCGTCTCCCTGTCTCTTCGGCCTGTTTCGCCCGGCTATTTACCTGACGCCGGAGACGGCGGCGGACGAGATCTCCCTCCGCCATGTCCTGGCCCATGAGGAGACCCACTACCGCCACGGGGACCACATCTGGAGCCTCCTGCGGTGTCTGGCCCTGGCCCTGCACTGGTGGAACCCCCTGGTGTGGCTGGCGGCGGTCCTCAGCCGCCGGGACGGGGAGCTCTGCTGCGACGCGGCCACCCTGGCACAGTTGGGAGACGGTCAGCGCCGGGCCTACGGCGAGACGCTGCTCTCCCTGGTGACCGCCAGGCCCGGCCCCCGGGACCTTCTGAATTGCTCCACCACCATGACCGGCGGAAAGCAGGGACTCCAGGAGCGCCTCCAATGGATTGCCCGGCAGCCCCGGGTCCTGGTCAGCGTATCCGTTCTGGCGGTACTGGTGGCCCTGGCGGCGGTGGGCTGTGCCTTCGGCCAGCCGGCAGATGAGAGCTGGAAGACCGCGGAGCTGATGGTGGACCAGGACGGCGTCCCCTACCGGCGGGACGCGGGGGAAGCAGAGTGGACCCGGCTGGGGGAGGCCATCGCGCCCCCCGCGGAGTGGGCGGAGCAGGATCTGGCGGGCCGCAATGCGTTTACGGCCCTGTCCGGCGCGGACGAGTACCGCGCCGCCCTGGTCTCCGCTACAGAGGGCTGGCTCACCGCCACCTACAGCCGGGGCGCAGCGGCGGCGGACACCTATGTGTACCGCACGGAGGACGGCGGAGCAGCCTGGGCAGAGGTTACGCCGCCGGAAACCTCCTGGCATCTCTCCGCCGTGGGCTTTCTGTCCCCGGATCGTGCCATTCTGGCGGAGCGCTGCTTTGACGGGGCCCCGGTCCACTTCACCGCCGACGGCGGTGTGACCTGGGGAGAAATTTCCCTGCCAGACGGCGCTTATGAGGTGGAGGCGATTCTATGGGACGGCGATACCGTTCTCCTGGCCGTCAGCGACTCCCTGGCAGCAGAGTCCGGCTGGCTCATGCGCTCCAGCGACCTGGGAGACACCTGGGAGACGGAGGAGGCCGCCTCCCTGGCGGAGTATATCGAAAGTCCTCTCTCCTTTGCGACAGTTCCCCAGTCCACCACCGCAGACCTGACCCACGACGGCACGCCGGATGCCCTCGCCGTCACTTACTCTGAGGAGACGGACATCTGGCAGCTGACCGTCACCGACGGGGCCACCGGGGCGCAGATCTGGTCCGAGGAGGCCGCGGCGCCCCACGCGGGGTGGAACGCCCTGTTTCTCTGCACCCGGGAGGGGGAGGACTGCCTGCTGCGCTACAACCCCACCATGTATCAGGGGCTGTGCAACTATCGGTATGAGGTCTTCTGGCTGGAGGATGGCGAGCCGGTAACGGCGGACAGCGGATGGGTGGATTTTGCCATCAATCCCATTGGCGGCAGCTTTGACCCGGATGCGATCCTGGCCTTCCTGGAGAAAGTGAACGGGTATCTCACCCACAGCGTCCAGCTGATGAATACCGATGAGAATCTGCTGTCCACCTTCACCCGGCTGGGGCGGCTGGAGGACGACCTCTGGTGGCTGGCGACGTGGGAGGGCTGCGACCCGGAGGCATCCACCGGGGCAAACCTCTCCCGGTACGCCCAGCAGCTGCAGAGCTCCAGCCAGTTGGGGGCCCAGGTGAGCGAAGCCTATACAACTCTCTCTACGCTGCCCTTCACCGCCGCTGTGGAGGCGGAGGACGGCCGCCAATGGTCGTATACGATCCAACAGGGCAACGCCTACAACGTGGAATTCGTCGGCGGCTATCTGCCGGTGAGCTTCACCTGGAGTCAGGCGGGGGAGACGGACTGGACGGGCCAGCAGGGGTATCTGCTGACGCTGAACAATCCCCAGAGCGGCGTATCCCTCTCCGCCCGGTCCGGCGGCGATGTGGTGCGGCTGGAGACAGGCAGCACGGTCCGATATCTCCGGGCCGGTTCCTCCGACGGCGGTGAGTCCTCCGAAGAACAGCGCAACGCCATCTTTCAGCATCTTCTGATCATCGCTGAGGACGCTGCCGGGCAGGCGGTGTGGGACAACGCCGTGGTGGACGGCGCTGTGACGGATCTGGAGGATGTGGCCGCCCAGCTGACGGAGCAGATTGCCCGTAGCTACCGGGAGCTTCCCGCCTTCCTGGTGTGGAAGCCCAACGACGTCCAGGTCCAGGAGAATGCCCAGCGGGTGTTTGACGCCTGGTACGGGGAGGACCCCAACTTCTGCTTCGGCATGGGCATCTATGTGGGCATCACCGATCCCATGTCTGAGCAGGCCTTCCACTGGCAGGTGGGTTCCGGCCTGACGGAGGAGCCCGATTTTGCGGACTATTATTCCTGGGGCCGGGAGGTATATGTGGCCCTGGACCAGGAGGCAAATCTCTGGCGGATCCGGGACGCGGGGACCGGCGGCTACGCCGTGACCCTGCCCTTTGACATGGCCGCCGCACCGGTTTCGGACCTGGTGGACGCCTGGTTCCTCTCCGCAGGCTTCACCCACGACTACCGGCTTTTCTATTACCTGTGCGACAAATCGCTGACAGAACTTGCGGACCTTAACGAAGCTCTGGATCAGCGGAGCAGGGAAGAGGCGGAGGAGTTCCTTCTGGGCTTTAAATCTCACATGGAGGAGTATTACAGCTATCACAAGCCGACCCTATCGGATATCGCCTCTGTTCTGGATGCTCCCTACGCCGCAATTCTCTCCTGAAACCGCGCGTAAAAAATCCCCGGACCGCTTGCTGCGGTCCGGGGATTTTCCTTTGACCAGGACAGGCAAAACGAAGTTTTGCCCCAAAGTTTTCTTTTGCTTCTTTTCTTTTTCAAAAGAAAAGAAGAGAGGGCTGCCGTGCTTACTTGGCGATGACCTTCTTGAGCTTGGCGAAGCGGGGCAGGCCGTCCACCTTCTTCATCTTGGTCTCGCCCTGGATGAGGGGCAGAGCGTAGTCGATGAAGGGCTTCTCGATGCCGTTGCCCTCGGCGTTGATCCACTCCCGGGGGAACTTCTTCTCGGTGTTGGCCACGTCGGAGAGGTTGAAGAGCTTGGTGCGGCAGACGTACTTGCCGTTCTCCTCGCTGCGCTCAAAGCCCACCATCTTGTCGGTGAGGCCGGCCACAGCGTTCTCCACGGCAGCCTTGCCGGACATGAAGGACTCGTCGATATCGGTCTGGGAGGCCAGGTGGGCGCCGCAGCGCTGGAGGAGGCTCAGCTCGATGCCGCGGACCTTTACATTCAGCTTCTCCTTGACGGCGTTGGCCAGCATGGCGGCCAGACCGCCCAGCTGGGCGTGACCGAAGCCGTCGGTAGCGGAGGTCTTGGCCTCGGAGACGAAGGAGCCGTCGGCGTAGTGGATGCCCTCGGAGACGGCCACCATGCAGTTGCCCTTCTCCTTGTAGACGCGCTCCACGTCGGCCATGAACTTGTCCATATCGAAGTTGGTCTCCGGCATGTAGATGAGATCGGGGCCGGCGCCGAAGGCGGTGGCGAGGCCGGCGGCGGCGGTGAGCCAGCCGGCGTGGCGGCCCATGATCTCGATGACGCAGACCATGCCGGTGTCATAGACCCGGGCGTCGTGGTAGACCTCCATGCAGGAGGTGGCGATATACTTGGCGGCGGAGGCGTAGCCGGGGCAGTGGTCGGTGCCGAAGAGGTCGTTGTCGATGGTCTTGGGCACGCCCATCACGCGGCACTCATAGCCCACCTTCTGCATATACTTGCTGATCTTGTTGCAGGTGTCCATGGAGTCGTTGCCGCCGTTGTAGAAGAAATAGCGTACGTCGTACTTCTTGAAGATCTCCAGGATGCGCTTATAGTCGGTGTCGTCCACGTCGGGGTCGGCCATCTTGTAGCGGCAGGAGCCCAGGGCGGAGGAGGGGGTGTAGAGGAGGAGCTCCAGCTCCTCGGCGTCCTCCTTGGACATGTCGAAAAGCCGGTCATTGAGAACGCCCTTGATGCCGTGCTCCGCGCCGTAGACATTGGTGATGGCATCGCTGTCGAGAGCGGTGCGGATCACGCCGTAGGCACTGGCGTTGATGACGGAAGTGGGGCCGCCGGACTGGCCGATGATGCACGCGCCTTTGAGAACATTCATGGGAAGATACCTCCATACTCATGATTTGTTAATATTTTAGCATTATGGAAGGGAATTGTAAACAGTACTTTTGCACGGAAGTTACAGATATCTGCCGGTTTGTGGTGTATATTGTAACAAATCACTCAATTTCTCCGGGTGGACCCACCGCTATCTGTACTAGTTTTCCAGCAGATTTCCGTTGCAATCCATGGAAATCGTGGTAAAATATAAGTACACTTTCAGATAGAGGAGGACAATCATATGCCCCTTGTCACTACGAAGGAAATGTTCAAGAAGGCCTACGACGGCGGTTATGCCATCGGCGCTTTCAACGTCAACAACATGGAGATCGTCCAGGGTATCACCGAGGCTGCCCGCGAGGTCAACGCTCCCCTGATCCTCCAGGTCTCCAAGGGCGCCCGCGCCTATGCCAACCACACCTATCTGGTGAAGCTGGTGGAAGCCGCGGTGATCGAGTGCCCCAACATCCCCATCGCTCTGCATCTGGACCACGGCCCCGACTTTGAGACCTGCAAGTCCTGCATCGACGGCGGCTTTACCTCCGTGATGATCGATGCCTCCTCCAAGCCCTTCGCCGAGAACATCGAGATCACCAAAAAGGTGGTCGAGTACGCCCATGACCACGGTGTTGTGGTCGAGGCTGAGCTGGGTACCCTGGCCGGCATCGAGGACGATGTGAAGGTCGCTGCCCACGCCGCTTCCTACACCCGCCCCGAGGAGGTGGAGGAGTTCGTGTCCAAGACCGGCTGCGACTCCCTGGCCATCGCCATCGGCACCAGCCACGGCGCTTACAAGTTCACTGCTGACCAGTGCACTCGTAACGAGAAAGGCGTTCTGGTTCCCCCGCCCCTGCGCTTCGACGTGCTGGAGGAGGTCTCCAAGCGTCTGCCCGGCTTCCCCATCGTACTCCACGGCTCTTCTTCCGTGCCCCAGGAGTTCGTGAAGATGATCAACGACAACGGCGGCAAGATGCCCGACGCTGTGGGTATCCCTGAGGAGCAGCTGCGCAAGGCCGCTGCCATGGCTGTCTGCAAGATCAACATCGACTCCGATCTGCGTCTGGCCATGACCGGCACCATCCGCCAGTTCTTCAATGAGCATCCCGACAAGTTCGATCCCCGGGAGTACCTCAAGCCCGCCCGCGCCAACATCAAGGAGCTGGTCAAGCACAAGCTCATCAACGTGCTGGGCTGCGACGGCAAGGCTCTGTAAAACACAGAATTTCCTTTTTGATCTCCTGAAAAGGGGGCTGCCTGCGATGCAGGCGGCCCCCTTTTTTCCCGTTTCTCAGTTTCCGCAGCGCAATCTGTGCACAGATTTTCCCTCCGGCAAAAAACTTCCGACTGCCTATTGACAAATCCCTCCTTCTGCATATAATATGAAAGCATGAACAAGTGCTCATATATTCAATTGAGCAAAAAGGAGGCTGCCTATGGCGGACAACCGTGAGAAGGATACCCTGGAGCTGTGCGACGTGCCGGTGATCCATGAGGATGTCCTGGCCAGAGTCAAGGCCAAAATGCCCGACGAGGACCCGGTCTACGAGGTGGCGGAGCTGTTCAAGGTGTTCGGGGACTCCACCAGGGCCAGGATCATCTGCGCCCTCAATATCGAGGAGATGTGCGTGTGCGACCTGTCCGCCCTGCTGAACATGACCCAGAGCGCCATCAGCCACCAGCTGCGGCTGCTGAAGGTATCCCGGATCGTAAAAAGCCGCAAGCAGGGAAGGGTGGTCTATTATTCATTAGACGATTCCCACATAGGGCAGATCTTTGCCATGGCCTTCGACCATGTGATGGAAGAACAGGAGGGGTAAGCAATGGAGGAAATGAGACGGGAGGCGGCGGAAAGTCCGGCCTGCCAGGGTCATGGCTGCTGCCATGACCACCAGCATGAACATGAGCACGATCACAGCCACGAGTGCGGCTGTGGACATGACCACGGACACCACCATAACCATGAGTGCGGCTGCGGACACGACCATGGCCACCATCACGACCACGGCTGCGGCTGCGGACACGACCACGGGCAGGAGCCATCCCGGAAGGAGCTCGTCATCCTGGCGGCGGGGGCCGCGCTGCTGATCGTGGGCAAGCTTCTCCTCAGCGGCACCGCTTCCCTTGTCGTCCTGCTGGCCGCCTTTCTGCTGGTGGCTTTCGACGTACTGGTGGAGGCGGTGAAGAATATCCGCCGGGGCGATGTGTTCGGGGAGAGCTTCCTCATGACCATCGCCGGCATCGGCGCGGTGTGCATCGGGGAGATCCCCGAGGGCGTGCTGGTGTTCCTCCTCTACCGGCTGGGCGAGTATCTCCAGGACAAGGCGGTGGCCTCCTCCCGGAAGTCCATCTCCGCCCTGCTGGACGTGCGGCCCGACCGGGCCAACCTGCTGGAGAACGGGCAGGCCAGAGAGGTGGATGCGAGAACGGTGGCGGTGGGCTCGTGGATCCTGGTGCGCCCCGGCGAGAAGGTACCGCTGGACGGGGTGGTCCGGGAGGGCGTGTCCCAGCTGGACACCTCCGCCCTCACCGGCGAGTCTCTGCCCCGGGAGGTGTCCGCCGGACAGCCGGTCATGGCCGGCTGCATCAACCTCAGCGGCGCCCTCACCCTGGAGGTGGAGAAGTCCTTCGGGGAGTCCACCGCCAGCAAGATCCTGGAGATGGTGGAGCACGCCTCGGAGAAGAAGGCGGCCAGCGAGAAGTTCATCACCCGCTTCGCCCGGGTGTACACCCCCATCGTGGTCGTCGCCGCGGCGCTGCTGGCGGTGATCCCGCCGCTGCTCCACCTGATGGCCTGGGAGAGCGCCATCTACAGTGCCCTGTGCTTCCTGGCCATCTCCTGCCCCTGCTCCCTGGTGATCTCGGTGCCGCTGAGCTTCTTTGCCGGTATCGGCCGGGCCTCCCGGGACGGCATTCTGGTCAAGGGCGGCAACCACCTGGATACCCTGGCCCGGGCGGAGATCGTGGCCTTCGACAAGACGGGTACTCTTACTGCGGGACATTTCACCGTCTCCCGGTGCGTCACCGCCCCCGGCGTCTCCCGGGAGCACCTGCTGGCCCTGGCGGCCCTGGCGGAATCCCGGTCCACCCATCCCCTGGCCCAGTCCATTCTGGCCGAGCAGGGGGGAGAGTCCCTCTCCGGCGCCATAGAGGACTACCAGGAGACCCCCGGCCACGGCGTGTCCGTCCTGGCGGACGGCCGCCGCATCCTGGCCGGCAAGGCGGCGTTCCTGGAGGAATCCGGAGTACAGGTCCCGCAGCTGGACACCGGCGCCGCCACGGCGGTGTATGTGGCCGCTGACGGCGTATACCAGGGGGCCGTGCTACTGCGGGACGCCCCCAAGGCCGACGCAAAAAAGGCCGTCAGCGACCTGAAGGCCATGGGGATCAAGGAGACAGCCATGCTCTCCGGCGACAGCCTCCAGGCCGCCCAGGAGATCGGCCGGGAGCTGGGGCTGGACACCGCCATCGGCCAGCTGCTCCCCGGCGACAAGCTCCGGGAGCTGGACCGGCTGCGCAGCCGCCTGAGCCCCAAGGGCCGCCTGGTCTATGCCGGCGACGGCATCAACGACACCCCGGTGCTGGCGGCGGCGGATATCGGCGTGGCCATGGGCGGCCTGGGGGCCGACGCCGCCATCGAGACAGCGGACGTCATCATCATGGGCGACGAGCCCAGCAAGATCCCCACCGGCATCCGCATCGCCCGGCTGACCCGCCGGATCGCCACGGAGAACATCGTTTTCTCCATCTGCTTCAAGGCGGCGGTGATGCTGCTGTCGGTGCTGGGCATGGTGGAGCTGTGGGCGGCGGTGTTCGCCGACGTGGGTGTGTGTATGATCTGCGTGCTCAACACCCTGCGGGTCAGCCTGAAATAGGCACATATACGTTAAAAAAGTATCCGTATCTTCAAAATCGGAAGGTACGGATACTTTTTTGCGGTATATGGAGCGGGAGGAAGGGGAGAGGCGCCCGGTTTTCACTCCCCACTCTCTTTTTTGGGAGATTTCCGCTTCACCCGGCCCAGAGGGTTGGCCCGGGCCGCCACCCGGAGGGCGTCGTTGTCGATGTGGGTGTAGATCTCCGTGGTGTTCAGGTGCTCGTGGCCCAGTACCTCCTGGACCGCCTTCACATCCACGCCGTTTTGCAGCATCAGGGTAGCCGCCGTGTGCCGCAGCTTGTGGGCGGAGTACTCCCGGCTGTTGAGCCCCGCCTGGAGCAGGTGCTTCTTCACCAGGGCATGCACCGTGGAACGGCTGATCCGCTGATTCCGGGAGGAGAGGAACATGGCGTTCTGATCCCGGCCGCTGATGGGCCGGCGCACCGCCAGATACTCCGTCAGAGCCGCCTTGCAGGCCTCGTTGAGGTAGACGATCCGCACCTTGTTGCCCTTGCCCAGGACCCGCAGGGCGTCGCCCTGGACATCATCCAGATCCAGGGCAATCAGCTCTGAGATCCGCAGGCCGCAGTTGAGGAACAGCGTCAGGATGCAGTAGTCCCGCTCCCGCTGGGGGCCATCCACGCTCTCCAGCAGCTCCAGGCTCTCGTCCAGGGTGAGATACCGGGGCAAATCCTTCTTTATTTTGGGAGAATCCAGGTCTTTTATGGGGTTCACATCCAACAAATGAACTTTTAGCGTAAGATAGTTAAAAAATGAACGAAGTGTGGCGATCTTTCTGGCCCGGGTGGCCGGCGATAATCCGTAGCCGGTGCGGCTGCTGTTGGGCTGCTGGGCCCGGTCCCGGCTGAGATAGGTCAGATAGCCGTAGACCTCCGTGAGGGTGATGGAGCGGATAAAGGCGATATCCACGTCCATGATGGAGATCTCGTCCCAGGGCAGCCCACGGAGACTGCGGTCCCGGGACTGCTTGAGATAGCGGAAGAAATTCCGCAGGTCCAGGAAGTACTCGTCAACGGTTTTCTGGGAGTGGGCCTTGATGGTCTCATGGTACGCCAGGAAGTCGCAGAGGATCTGCGGCGCCTGATCCCGATAGTCAGTCATGGCAATATGAAACGCACAGCGCGCAGCAATGGTTCACGCGGCGGCAAAGCGCATGCTGGGAAGCTCGTCCGGGCGTTCCGGCCGCCGGAAGGTCCCGGGCCGTCGAGGACTGACCACTTAGGTCCTGGAGGGGTCCGAGAGTGCCTCTTCCGGAGAAAGGCCGTCAGCCCCTCCCCTAAATTGAACAAAATTTTTATTTTGTTCAATTAATAGTGTCTTCCAAAAGGTCCTCCCCCCGGTGGCCTCCCCAGTCTCTGCCACCATGCTCTGGTGGAGTCCATGGCGGCGATCCACATTGCATATATTCCGCCGGATCGCACTTGCCGGGTGTCTGGCCGCCTGTGCCCGCGCTGGCGCGTTCCTCCTTAACTAAATTATATTTGGCTCCAGTCTACCATCGGCCGCTTTTCTTGTCAACGCTGCCAGCCCTTTACAAAGCGCCACCGGGACCTTCTCAATGATCCCGGCAGCGCTGTATGGTCAATCTCGTTTTATCATTTCATTTACCCAGGACCTGGCGGATGGCCTCCCCGATGTGGGCCGCCTCAATGATCCGCAGGCCCTCCGGCACAGCGGTGCTCCTGCCCCGGCGTCTGGGCACCACGCAGGCCTCGAACCCCAAACGGCGGACCTCACTGAGCCGCTGGTCCAGCTGGTTCACCGTCCGCAGCTCCCCAGTTAGTCCAACCTCACCGATGGCGGCGGTGTTCTCCGGCACCGGCCTGTCCAGATAGCTGGACGCCAGGGCCAGGATGGCCGCCAGATCCGCCGCCGGCTCGTCCAGGGTCAGCCCGCCGATAATGTTCATATAGGCGTCGCAGACGGACACCTTCAGCCCGCCCCGCTTCTCCAGCACCGCCAGCAGCATGGCCGAGCGGTTATAGTCGAAGCCGTTGCAGGAGCGCCTCGCCCCGCCGCCGTAAGCGGTGGGCGCCAGCAGGGCCTGGATCTCCGCCAGCACCGGCCGGGCCCCCTCCATCACACAGGTGACGCAGGTCCCCGGCGCGCCCTCCGGACGGCCGGACAGGAGCATCTGGGAGGGGTTCTCCACCTCCGCCAGCCCCTGGGTCTGCATCTCGAACACCCCGATCTCGTTGGTGGCGCCGAAGCGGTTCTTGGCCGCCCGGAGAATCCGGTAGTTCAGGTGCTGGTCCCCCTCGAAGTAG
>CALWYI010000040.1 GCA_944385715.1 uncultured Oscillospiraceae bacterium
TCGGAGATGGAGAAGGAGTACGAGGGCTTCAGCAAGGCGGTCAAGGTGGTGATGCAGGCCGGGGAGAAGCGGTCCCTCCGGGGCATCCACGGCCCCGTGGCCAGCCTCATTCAGGTGGAGGACCGCTACGCCGTGGCCATCGAGATCGCCCTGGGGGCCGGGATGCAGAACATCGTGGTGGACCGGGAGGAGGACGCCAAGGGCACCATCTCCTACCTCAAGCAGCGGGACGGCGGCCGGGCCACCTTCCTGCCCCTCAGCGCCATCAAGGGGGAGCTCCTCCGGGAGCGGGGCGTGGAGAGCGCCCCGGGCTTCGTGGGCATCGCCTCCCGGCTGGTGCGCTACGATCCCCGGTATGAGAATATCTTTCTAAACCTGCTGGGCCGCACGGTGGTGGCGGAGGATCTGGACTGCGGCATCGCCATGGCCCGGCAGTACCAGAACCGCTTCCGCATCGTGACCCTGGACGGCCAGGTCATCAACCGGGGCGGCTCCATGACCGGCGGCAGCGTGTCCCGCAGCGCGGGCATTCTGACCCGGACCAACGAGCTTTCCGCCCTCCGCCGCCGGCAGGAGGAGCTGAAGGGCCGCCTGGAGGCCGCCCAGCGGGAGAAGGACGAGGCCGGCCGTGAGCTGGCGGCGGCCCGGTACGCCCTGGAGGTGGCCGAAGGGGAGCGCCGGGCGGCGGAGGACGAGGTCCTCCGCTCCCAGGGCGAGGTCAGCCGCTGCACCGCCCTGCTGGAGAATATGGACCGGAGCCTGGAGAGCCTGGAGGGGGAGAAAGAGTCCCTGACCCAGCGCCTCACCGACAGCCGCGCCCGGCTGGAGGAGACCCAGAAGGAGATCGCCGACCTGGAGGCCCAGGCGGCGGATCTGCGCCGGGCGGTGGAGGAGAAGCTCTCCGGCCAGAGCGACCTCATGGCCCTGTCCGGCCAGCTTAGCGAGGCGGTGTCCGGCAAGAAGGAGGCCCTGGCAGGCCTCAGCGCCGAGCGGGAGGCCACCGGCAAGGCCCTCAGCGATATGGAGCAGGTCTGCCGGGATATGGCCGGGGACCGGGACCAGCGGCTGCGGCGGCTGGAGGAGTACCGAAAGGCCATAGCGGACACCGAGGAGGAGATGGCCCGGCGCACCGAGGCGGCGGCGTCCCTGCGGCTGCGGAGCAACGGCTGCAGGGAGCGGCTGGAGGCCCTGCGCCGGGAGAAGCTGGCCATGGAGCAGGAGCGCGGCGCCATGGGACAGAGGATCAAGGCCTGCAACGACGAGGTGCTGGATGCGGAGCGGGAGGCCTCCCGGCTGGAGCAGAAGCTCTCGGCGGGCCAGTGGGAGGAGAAGCAGATCCTGGACAAGCTCTGGGAGAACTACGAGCTCAGCCATTCCGCCGCCATGGAGCAGCGCATCGAGCTGGAGTCCCTGCCCAAGGCCAACCGCCGCATCGGCGAGCTGCGCCGGGAGATGAGCGGCCTGGGTCCGGTGAACATCGGGGCCATCGAGGAGTTCGACCGGGTGAACACCCGCTACACCTACCTCACCGGCCAGCGGGACGACGTGGAGAAGGCCAAGGGGGAGCTCACCGGCATCATCGAGGAGCTGACCCGGGAGATGACCGCTATCTTCGCCGAGCAGTTCAAGCTCATCAACCAGTCCTTCCAGGAGACCTTTGTGGACCTCTTCGGCGGTGGACACGCCACGCTGGAGCTGGAGGACCCGGAGGACATCCTGGGCTGCGGCATCGAGATCAAGGTCCAGCCCCCGGGCAAGACCCTCAAGACCATCACGCTGCTCTCCGGCGGCGAGAAGGCCTTTGTGGCCATCGCCCTGTACTTCGCCATTCTGAAGGTACATCCCACCCCCTTCTGCGTCATGGACGAGATCGAGGCCGCACTGGACGACGCCAACGTGGTGCGCTACGCCCGGTACATGCGGACCATCTCCGACAAGACCCAGTTCATCGTCATCACCCACCGCCGGGGCACCATGGAGGCCGCCGACGTGCTGTACGGCGTGACCATGCAGGAGAAGGGCGTGAGCAAGATGCTGACCATCAACCTCAACGATGTGGCGAAGGAGCTGAAGATCCAGTAGGATCATCGCGCCTGCCGTTATGAAAAACAGGAAACTGTTCCAATATTTGTATATGAAGGAGAATGAACATGGCTTTTTGGGATAAATGGCGGAAGGAGACCAAGCCCCAGGAGACGGAGGTGCAGAACGCCGTGGAGGAGGAAGCGGCCCCGGAAGAGGCGGCTGCTGAGACTGCCGCGGAGGCTGTGACTCCGGCGGCGGAGGCGCAGGAGCCGGCGCAGGAAACGCCGGAGGAGACCGCGCAGCCTGAGCCTCCGGTGGAGGAGAAGAAGACCAGCTTCTGGCAGAAGCTGAAGAAGCTCTACATGGGCGACGTGTTCGGCTCCGCCATCAGCGAGGCCGACGAGGCGTTCTTTGACGACCTGGAGGAGATGCTGATCCTGGCGGACGTGGGCATGGAGACCGCCGGCGAGGCGGTGAAGGAGCTGCGTCAGCGGATGATCGAGGACAAGATCTCCGGCCAGGAGCCGGTGAAGGCGTGCCTCCGTGAGATCCTGGCGGAGAAGCTCCAGGTAGGGGACACCCGGCTGGACCTCTCCACCCGCCCCTCCGTGATCCTGGTCATCGGTGTCAACGGCGTGGGCAAGACCACCTCCATCGGCAAGCTGGCCAATCGCCTCCGGCAGGAGGGCAAGCGGGTGCTGCTGTGCGCCGGCGACACCTTCCGGGCCGCCGCCGCCGACCAGCTGGAGATCTGGGCGGGTCGCGCCCGCTGCGAGTTGGTGCGTCAGAAGGAGGGGGCCGACCCCGGCGCCGTCCTCTTTGACGCCATCCAGGCCGCCAAGGCCCGTGGCGTGGACGTGGTGATCTGCGACACCGCCGGGCGGCTCCACAACAAGGCCAACCTCATGGCGGAGCTCCAGAAGCTGCGGCGGATCATCGACCGGGAGCTGCCCGAGGCGGCGGTGGAGACCCTGCTGGTGCTGGACGCCACCACCGGCCAGAACGGTCTCATCCAGGCCAAGCAGTTCCAGGAGACCGCCGGCTGCACCGGCATCATTCTCACCAAGCTGGACGGCACCGCCAAGGGCGGCATCGTCATCGCCATTGCCCGGGAGCTGCAGGTGCCGGTGAAGTTTGTAGGCCTGGGGGAGGGCATCAACGACATGCAGCCCTTTGACGCCAAGGAGTATGTGGGCGCGCTGATCTGATGCGCCCTGAGGGATGATTTCGGGAAAAGAGGACATTGAGAACATGAACCGAATTGACGGAAGAGAGAACGATCAGCTCAGGCCGGTGAAAATCACCACCGGCTTTGTGGACTACGCGGAGGGCAGCGTCCTTATCGAGTGCGGCCACACCAAGGTGCTCTGCTGCGCCAGCGTGGAGCAGGGCGCGCCCCGGCACGTGCCGGAGGGTACCGGCTGGGTGACGGCGGAGTACTCCATGCTGCCCCGGGCCAACCGGGAGCGCAGCCGCCGGGACGTGAGCAAGCTGAAGCTGAGTCCCCGCTCGGCGGAGATCCAGCGGCTCATCGGCCGCAGCCTCCGCTCGGCGGTGGATATGGCCGCCCTGGGGGACCACACCATCACCATCGACTGCGACGTGATCCAGGGAGACGGCGGCACCCGTACCGCCTCCGTCACCGGCGGCTTCATCGCCCTGGCCCTGGCCTGCCGGAAGATGGTGGAGGAGGGCTGGATCCCCCAAAACCCCATCCGCCGCTGTGTAGCGGCGGTGTCGGCGGGCATCGTGGGGGATGTGCCCATGCTGGATTTGTGCTATGAGGAGGACAGCCACGCCATGGTGGACCTCAACTGCGTCATGGATGAGGAGGGACGGCTCGTCGAGCTACAGGGCACCGGCGAGGGCCGCAGCTTCACCATCGAGGAGCAGCAGGCGCTGGTGCGCCTGTGCGCCGGCGGCATTGCAGCGCTGATCGCCAGACAGAAAGAGATATTGGGAGGTAAGGCGTAACATGAAATTCATTCTCGCCTCGCAGAACCGCCACAAGCTGGTGGAGATGCAGAATATCCTCTCCGCCCACGGGGTGGAGGTGGTGCTCCAGGGGGACCTGGGGCTCCATGTGGAGGTGGAGGAGACCGGCTCCTCCTTCGCGGAGAACGCCATGCTGAAGGCGAAAGCTGTCATGGAGGCCAGCGGTCTCCCCGCCATCGCCGACGACTCCGGCGTGTGCGTGGACGCGCTCAACGGCGCGCCGGGCATCTACTCCGCCCGCTACGGCGGCCCGGAGCTGGACGACGTGGGCCGCTACCAGCTGCTGCTGAACAATCTCCGGGGGGCCACCAACCGCGCCGCCCATTTCACCAGCGCCATCGCCTGTATCTTCCCCAACGGGGACACCATCGAGGCCGAGGGCATCTGCCCCGGCACCATTGCCTTTGCCCCCCAGGGAAACGGCGGCTTTGGCTACGACCCGGTGTTCTTTCTGCCCCAGCTGCGGAAAACCTACGCCCAGCTGACGCCGGAGGAGAAGGCGGCGGTGTCCCACCGCGGCAAGGCCCTGGAGGTCTTTGACCGGAAGCTCCGGGCCTATCTGGCGGAGCAGAAGTAAACGAATATCTATGCGCTTTTCTTTGAAAAGAAACTTCATGTGCATAAAATGCACTACGAAAAGAAGTAAAAGCTGGGGCACATGAAGTTTTGCGCATGTGGGCCGTCCTCGGCCCACGCGCTGAAATCTCATGCTGTGCCGCCGGAGGCGGCGCAGGCTCCTTTTGCTATGCTTTCGCATAGCAAAAGAGCCAAAAGAAACTTTTGTCCCGGGAAATGAAATTTCCCGGGTGAGAAAATTTCCGGTGGGAGCAACGGACACCGGAGTACAGGAAAGGAACCATACCACATGGAACTGACGAGCAAGCAGCGCGCCCAGCTGCGGGGCGTTGCCAACAGCATCGACACCATCGTCATCATCGGCAAGGACGGTATCACGGAAAACCTGGTCAAGCAGGCCAACGACGCCCTGGAGGCCCGGGAGATCATTAAGTGCCGGGTGCTGGAGAACTCCATGCTCACCGCCCGGGAGGCCTGCGATGAGCTGTCCCGGCTGACCCGCAGTGAGCAGGTCCAGGTCATCGGCACCAAGTTTGTCCTCTACCGCCAGCACTACGACAAGAGCAAGCGGAAGATCGAGCTTATCAAAGATAAGGCGGGGAGTAAAACAAAAGCTGATTGACATAACGCTTTTGCCATGATAAGATTGGTTTACAAATGTAGACTGAACTGGCAGGAGCTTTGATTCAGACACGGAAAAGAGGAAATTCTGTGAAGATCGGCATCTACGGGGGCACCTTCAACCCCATCCATCTGGGTCACATGGCGGCGGCCAGGTTTGCCGCGGAATATCTGAAGCTGGACAAGCTGTACCTGGTCCCGGCGGGAATCCCGCCCCACAAGGCCCTGGAGGAGGACGCGGCGGGCCCCCGGCACCGGCTGGAGCTGGTCCGTATGGCTGCGGAGGCCCTGGAGCTGCCCGGCGTGGCGGAGGCTGTGGACTGGGAGCTGGACCGGAAGGGCAAGAGCTACACCTGGGAGACGGTGGAGGCGGTCCACAAGCGCTTCCCCAAGGACAAGCTGTACCTCCTCATGGGGACGGATATGTTCCTCACATTCCAGCATTGGAAGCATCCGGAGCGGATCGCCAGGCGCTGCACCCTCTGCGCCTTCGGCCGCACCCAGGCGGACACCCAGGAGGTGCTGGCTCCCCAGCGGGACTACCTGGCGGAGACCTTTGACGCCCAGGTGGTGACCCTGGTGCTGCCCCATCTGGTGGAGATCTCCTCCACCCGGCTGCGGCAGCTGCTGCGGGAGGGGGAGGGCGCCGCCTATCTGGACCGGCGGGTCTATGGAGCCATCCTCCGGGAGGGGCTCTACGGCGTGCAGCGGGACCTGAAGCGGCTGTCCCTGGAGGACCTGCGGTGTGTGGCAATGAGCATGCTGGCCCACAGCCGGGTCCCCCACGTGCTGGGCACGGAGGAGACGGCGGCCAGACTGGCCCGGCGCTGGGGCGCCGACGAGGCGGAGGCCCGGCGGGCGGCCCTGCTCCACGACTGTACAAAAAAGGAGAGCAGGGAACAACAGCTGGCCCTCTGCCGTCAATATCATATAGACGTGGAGAAGCCGGAGAAGCTGGAGACGAAGCTGTTCCACGCCATCACCGGCGCGGCGGTGGCGGAGCAGGTCTTCGGCCTGAGTCCGGCGGCGGTGTCCGCCATCCGGTGGCATACCACCGGCAAGGCGGACATGACCCTGCTGGAGAAGATCATCTATCTGGCGGACTATATCGAGCCCACCCGGGATTTCTGCGACCTGACGGAGCTGCGGCGCCTGGCCTATGAGGATCTGGATCGGGCCATGCTGCTGGGCTTCACCATGGCGGTGGAAGATCTGCGGGAGAAGGGGATGGTGGTGCATCCCGACAGTGTGCGCGCGAGGGATTATTTGAAAGGAATCATGGCATGAGCAGACAGAGAGGCAAGCGTGAGGCGGAGCGGGAGAAGTGGCACAGAGGTGGAGACCCCTTTGCCGGCGACGGGACGGAGCAGAAGAAAAGACGGCTGACCGGCTGGAAGCGGTGGGGCGTCATCGCCCTCAGCTGCGTGGTGGTCCTGGCGCTGGCGGCAGGCGCATGGTGGATGATCTTCGTCAAAGCCCCGGATGTCAGCGAAAAAACCAAACCCGCAGTGACAGACCAGGATCAGGACAAAGATCAGAAGGAAACTGTACCCGGTACGGAGGATGAGCCAGAGACTGCAAGCGGGCGCAAGGAAGATTACTTTACATTCCTGCTGGTGGGGGAGGACACCTCCAGCGGCAGCACGGACACCATTATGCTGGCCTCGTACGATGTGGCCAACCAAACGGCCAGCCTCATGTCCATTCCCCGGGATACCATGGTGAACGTCTCCTGGGACATCAAGAAGATCAACTCCGTCTACAGCGCCAGCGAGGCCAAGGGCGGCGGTATAGAGAACCTGAAAAAGCAGGTCAGCTACCTCACCGGCGTGATGCCGGACTTCTATGTGATCGTCCAGTGGGAGGCCGTGGGGGAGATCGTGGAGGCCCTGGGGGGCGTGTACTTCGATGTGCCCTTCAACATGAACTATGACGACCCCTACCAGGACCTCCACATCCACCAGGAGAAGGGCTACCGCCTGCTCAGCGGCGAGGACGCCATGGAGGTGGTCCGCTGGCGGCAGAACAGCGACGGCACCAACTACGGCGACACCACCCGAGTGGAGGTGCAGCAGGCCTTTCTGGTGGCTCTGGCGGAGCAGTGCCTGAAGCTGGGCAACTGGACCAAGGTCAGCGCCTTTGCCAAGATCTTCGCGGAGAACGTGGAGACGGATCTGCCCTTGGCCAATATTCTGTGGTTTGCCCAGCAGGCCATGGGACTGGATGTAGACAGCCTCAATGTCATGACCATTCCCGGAGACTATAACAGTTACGCCTGGAGCCGGACTTACAAAAACAATCAGTCCTACGTATTCGTCTATCCAGATGAGACGGTAGAGATGGTGAACCAGTATTTTAACCCCTATACGGAGGATATCACCGCGGACGACCTGCAGATCATGTATAAGAACAAGAACGGGTCTTTGGGCGTTACCAACGGCACCCTGGCGGACAGCGCCGCCGCCAGCGCCCCGGTGAAATCCTCCGGCAGCAGCAGTTCCAGCTCGAGCAGCAGTTCCAGTTCAGGCAGCAGCAGCTCCGGCTCGGACAGCTCCAGCGCCGGCAGCGGGACCGCGGGTACCGGCACGACCACGGACCCCGGCACAGGTGAGACCACCGAACCGGGTACGGGAACGACCACGGACCCCGGCACAGGTGAGACCACCGATCCGGGCACGGGAACGACCACGGACCCCGGCACAGGCGAGACCACCGATCCGGGCACGGGTACGACCACGGACCCCGGTACAGGTGAGACCACCGATCCTGGTACGGGAACGACCACGGACCCCGGCACAGGCGAGACCACCGATCCGGGCACGGGAACGACTACGGACCCCGGTACAGACGAGACCACCGATCCTGGTACGGGCACGACCACGGACCCCGGCGTTGTGGACGACAGCGAGCCCCCCAGCTGGCTGGGGTAACGCATAGAGTTAAAAAAACAGACATCTCCGGATCGACCGGAAAGGAAAGAGAGTCATGGCAGGAAAGCATATCCAGCACAGGACGGCGGAGGAGAGAGAACCCCGCGCCGCTGTCCGTGAAAAGAGAAGTCCGGGGCGCAGGAAGACAAGGCTGATCATCCTGGGCTGCGTGGCCCTGGTGGTGCTGGCGGTGGCGGTGACGGTGACGGCGCTGTGGGACACCCTGATCGCCCCGCCGGATGTGAGCCACAATCTGCACCCCGGCGGCAGCGCCGCGGTCACCGACGGGGAGAACGGCGACGAGCCCGCCACCACAGGCGGGCGGAAGGACGGGTACTACACCTTCCTGCTGCTGGGGAAGGACACCTCCAGCGGCAGCACGGATACCATCATCCTGGTGTCCTACGACGTGCCCAACCAGCAGGTGAACATGATGAGCATCCCCCGGGATACCGCCGTCAACGTGCCCTGGTCCGTCAAGAAGGTCAACTCCGTGTACAGCGCCAAGGAGTCCAGCGGCGGCGGCCTGGAGAACCTCAAGCAGCAGGTGGCCTACCTCACCGGCGTGATGCCGGACTTCTACGTGCTCATCGAGTGGGAAGCGGTGGGCGAGCTGGTGGAGGCCCTGGGGGGCGTGGAGTTCGACGTGCCCCGGAACATGAATTATGACGACCCCTACCAGGATCTCCACATCCACCTGGAGAAGGGACTCCAGGTCCTCAACGGCGAGCAGGCCATGGGGGTCATCCGCTACCGCCACGACAACGTCCGGGCTGACGGCGTCATGCCCGGCTACGCCGACGGCGACCTGGGCCGGACCAAGACCCAGCAGGCCTTCCTAAAGGCCTGCGCCAAGGAGGCCCTGCAGCTGGGGAACGTGACCAAGGTCAAGGAGTTTGTCCGGATCTTCATGGAGCACGTGGAGACGGACCTGCCCCTGCAGAATATGATCTGGTTTGCCACCCAGGCCATGGGGATGGACGCGGACACCATCCAGTCCTGCACCATGCCCAACACGCCGGTGAGCTTCCACGGCGGCAGCTACGTCCTGCCCAACGGGGAGGAGATCATCCAGGTGGTCAACCAGCAGTTCAACCCCTACAACCGGGACATCACCGCCGAGGACCTCCAGATCATGGTCCGCAACAGCGACGGCTCCGTGTACATCACCAACGGTACCCTGCTGGATGCCAAGTGGGGCAAGGCCAGCAGCTCCGGCAGCAGCTCCAGCAGCTCCTCCGGCAGCTCCGGGACCACGACGCCTCCCGCGGAGGAGACCACAGATCCCGCCACGGACCCGGCGGCCGGCGAGACCACCGACCCTGTCACCGGCGAGGTCATCGACCCGGTCACCGGGGAGGTGGTGGATCCCTCCGCTGGCGAGACCACGGACCCTGGTACCGGCGAAGCCACGGACCCGGACACCGGTGAAACAACAGATCCCGGCACCGGCGAGGTGACGGCCCCCGGTACTGGGACAGATTCCGGCAGCGGCGAGACCATTGATCCCGGCAGCGACACGCCCGCCGAAACCGGCGAGGGCGGCAGCGCCGATGTGCCGGAGACGCCGACGGACGGCGGCGACGACAGCCAGCCGCCGGACTGGCTTTCCGGCCAGAACGGCTGAATGCCCACATAGAGAGAACTGCCTGAAAGGACAGCGAAAGAATGAGTCGATACAGAGGAAAGCGCGAAGCGCCCCGCCCGGAGCGGGGATTTGGCCGCAGGGAGGAGGACTCTCTGCAGCAGGACCCCTTTCTGCCGGAGGAACCGGAGGAGGAGGCGGTACCGGCAGCGGAGACATTTGTCTCTGAGGAGTCCCCGGCGATGACGGAGGACCCCTTTATTGAGGAGGAGCCCTCCAGCGGCGGCGGCAAGGACCGCCTGAAGGCGGCGCTGGGCCGGTTCGGGGCCTTCTGGCTGACGCGGAAGGGGAAGACCCTGGCGGTGGTGCTGACGGTGTTGGTGCTGCTGGTCGTGGGCGTGACGGTTTTCCTTAAGAGCTGGGTGAAGCCCCCGGATCTTCCGGTGGAGCCGGATGCCGGTCAGCAGGAGCAGCAGCGGCCCGATGCCGGGGGGGAGGAGCCGGAGGACACCGGCCCCACCGACGACGAGCTCTACCCCGACGATGGCTATGACGGCGATATGCCCACCGTGTCCGGGGACCGGAAGGCGGGGGTCTACACCTTCCTCCTGGTGGGCACCGACAAGGGCGACGGCAACACCGATACCATCATGGTGGCGAGCTACGACACGATGAACCAGGATGTGAGCATCATGTCCATCCCCCGGGATACCATGATCAACGCCTCCTGGGACATCAAGAAGATCAACTCCGTCTACTCCCGGTACAGCGACGGCATCGGGGCCCTGAAGAAGCAGGTCAGGACCCTCATCGGCTTCACACCGGACTTCTACGTGAAGGTGGATCTGGAGATGTTCGTGGAGCTGGTGGACCTGGTGGGGGGCGTGGAGTTCTATGTCCCCCAGGACATGAACTATGACGACGACTGGCAGGATCTCCACATCCACCTGGAGGAGGGCCTCCAGGTCCTGGACGGGGAGAAGGCCATGGAGCTGGTGCGCTTCCGCCGTTACGCCGAGGGCGACATCAAGCGGGTGGAGGTCCAGCAGGACTTCATGAAGGCCCTCATCAAGGAGTGCCTGAGCCTGGAGCACTGGGGCAAGATCAAGGCCTATATCGACCTTGCCATGGACAACGTGCAGACGGACCTGGAGTTCGGCTCCGTGGTGTGGTTTGCCGCCCAGGCCCTGGGGCTGGGCAGCGCGCCCATGCTGAGCATGGACGACGTGTACACCTGCACCCTCCCCGCCAACTACTACGCCAGCGCCTGGAGCCGCACCACCAAGAACGAGCAGTCCTATGTGACCATCTACCCCAGCCAGGTGGTGCAGCTGGTGAACGAGCGCTTCAACCCCTATGAGCAGAAGGTCACCACCGGCATGCTGGACGCCATGAGCATCCTCTCCAACGGCGACATTGCCTCCTCCACCGGCAGCGTCCGGGACACCCAGCACAACGCCGTCATGGCGGTACAGCGGGGGGAGGCCTACTACGACGACAATGGCAATATTGTCTATGGAAAGCCGCCGGTGAAGCCGGAAATTGATGCTTTCGGCAACTATTATATTCTGGACGACAGCGGAAATATCGTGTATACTGATGAAAACGGCACGGCGCTGGACCCCCAGCCCACCTTCCCCGACCCGTCGGACCCCGGTACCACGGACCCAGGCCAAACAGACCCCTCGCTGCCCGACAACTGGGAGGAGCTCTACCCCTGGTGGGGCGGCTTGGAGGAGACGGACCCCGGCGCGGAGGCGCCCGGAGGCTCTGACCCGGGAGAGGACGGCGGCAGCACGGACTCCGGCGGCAGCAATCCCGGAGTGACCGCCCCGGGGACCACAGATCCCGGCAGCGGCGGGCAGAACGATAGCGCGGGCGAGGAGCCGCCGGGCTGGCTGTAAGGGCCGGTGGGAACAGCGCAAATTATAAAAAGGAGTGTGAACCCATATGACGCCAAAGGAAATGGCCATCACGGCCGTAAAGGCCCTGGACAGCAAGAAGGGGACGGACATCAAGGTCATGGAGGTCACGGAGCTGACCAGCCTTGCGGATTACTTCGTCATCTGCACCGGCGGCAGCAATACCCAGATCAACGCACTGTGCGACGCGGTGGAGGAGGCCCTGGAGAAGGAGGGCGAGACGCCCCTCCACCGGGAGGGCCATCGGGGCGGCATCTGGGTGCTGCTGGACTACGGCTGCGTGGTGATCCATGTGTTCAACGACGAGGCGAGAGAGTTCTACTCCCTGGAGCGGCTGTGGAGCGACGGCAAGCCCATGGATCTCAGCGAGGTCCTGAGCTGAAACGCCTGTAAAACCAGAATTTTTGCAAAAAAAGCTTGCATTGGGCGATGCTCTGTGGTATACTACCATTTGGCTTTGTGGTGAAAGCTGCCGGGCCGACTTTACGAGGAAAGAGGTGAACAAGAGCAATGAAGGAAGGTATCCATCCCAATTATCAGCAGACTACGATCAAATGCGCCTGCGGTAATGTAATTGAGACAGGTTCCACGAAGAAGGACATTCGCGTGGAAGTCTGCTCTAAGTGTCACCCCTTCTTCACCGGCAAGCAGAAGCTGGTCGATACCGGCGGACGTGTGGCCAAGTTCAACAAGAAGTTCGGTCTGGACAAGTAATTGCATTACAGATAGCACCGCGCCGCATGTCTGCGGCGCGGTGTTTTTTTGCGGCAAAGAGGGAACCCTGGGAAAAGCGCCGCTTCCGCGGGGAAAGCGGCGAGAAAAAATGGCGGATGCCCCTTGCAAGCCGCCCTTATTTTGCTATACTGATAGGGACAACGAGACAAAAACGAGAGGTTTTATGGAAACAACGACCAATACGACAATGGAACAGCCCCGGGACCGGGCGGTGCTGGTGGGGCTCAGCAGCCCCAAGCTGGACCAGCGAGACAACGCCGACGAGGACACCCTGGAGGAGCTCTCCGACCTGGTGGAGACCGCCGGCGGCGAGGTGGCGGCTACCGTCCTCCAGACCCGCTTCTCCCCGGAGCCCCGCACCTTCATCGGCGAGGGCAAGGTGGAGGAAGTAAGGGAGCTGGTACAGAGCGAGGAGGCCACCATGGTCATCTTCGACAACGACCTGAGCCCCTCCCAGCAGCGCTCCCTCACCGAGGAGCTGAAGGTCCAGGTCCTGGACCGCAGCGCCCTGATCCTGGATATCTTTGCCCAGCGGGCCCGGACCAGGGAGGGCCGCCTACAGGTGGAGCTGGCCCAATACCAGTACCTCCTGCCGCGACTGACCGGCATGTGGACCCACCTGGAGCGC
>CALWYI010000041.1 GCA_944385715.1 uncultured Oscillospiraceae bacterium
ACGGTGGCCTCCATCGTCCCCCTGACCCTGGCGGCGGCCCCCTTCGTGGCCCGGGTGGTGGAGAGCTCCCTGCGGGAGATGGACCGGGGCGTCATCGAGGCGGCGGAGTCCATGGGCTGCTCCCCCTGGGAGATTGTCACCAAGGTGATGCTGCCGGAGTGCCGCCCCTCCCTCATCACCGGTCTCACCACCGCCAGTATCACCATCCTCAGCTACGGCGCCATGGCCGGTACCATCGGCGGCGGCGGCCTGGGCGCCATGGCGCTGCTCCGGGGTTATGGTCGTCAGGAGACCATTGTGCTGTATGTGGCGGTGATCTTCCTGGTGATCCTGGTGCAGATCATTCAATCCATCGGTACCGCCGTGGCTGTGAAAACAGACCGGCGTATCCAACATACCCAAACCAAAAGGAGAAAAGGAAAATGAAAAGAAGACTGACTGTACTTGCCCTTGCCCTGTGCCTGCTGCTGAGCCTTGCCGCCTGCGGCGGCAACAATACTGCCGACAACGGCTCCGCTAACAACACCACTGCCGGTAACAACGCTGCGGACAATGCTGCCGATAGCGGCGATGCCGCCGACGGCAAGGTCATCACCGTAGGCGCTACCCCCGCTCCCCACGCGGAGATCCTGGAGGTGGCCAAGGAGGTGCTGGCCGAGGAGGGCTACACCCTGGAGATCACGGAGTTTGACGATTATATCGTCCCCAACGATGCCGTGGAGGAGGGGGAGCTGGACGCCAACTATTTCCAGCACATCACCTACATGAACCAGTTCAACGAGGATAAGGGTTATCACCTGGTGAGCGTGGGCAGCATCCACTACGAGCCCTTCGGCCTCTACGCCGGCAAGACCGCCTCCATCGAGGCCCTGGCCGACGGCGCCCAGATCGCCATCCCCAACGACGCCACCAACGGCGGCCGCGCCCTGCTGCTGCTGGAGCAGGAGGGCCTCATCACCCTGAAGGAGGGGGCCGGCATCACCGCCACCGTCACCGACATCGTGGACAACCCCAAGAACCTGGAGATCATGGAGCTGGAGGCCCGGCTGCTGCCCGACTCCCTGAAGGATGTGGACTTGGCGGTCATCAACGGCAACTACGCCATTGACGCCGGGCTGAAGATCGCCGACGCCCTGGCCATCGAGTCCGCCGAGGGCGAGGCCGCCACCGCCTACGCCAACGTCCTCACCGTCAAGGAGGGCAACGAGAACGACGAGGGCATCCAGGCCCTGCTGGCGGCCCTGAAGTCCGACGAGGTCAAGACCTTCATCGAGGAGACCTACGACGGCGCTGTGGTGCCCCTGTTCTGATCGCGGAAGGAATAGAAAATGGGAACGCCCCGGAGCAATGAACAGCCCCAAGTTGTGCGGACAGTACAAAAAAGAGCCCCTGGTAGGAAAGATTGAATTTTAGGCGGAGAGGCGTCGCGTCAGCGGCGCCTCTCCAGTTTTCAACTGGATATGCTCATGGTTGTAGAAGTGAATATAGCTGGCAATCATCTCGTTGGCTTCGGCAAAGGTAGCCGGTTTACGGCGGTAAATGCACTCGGTTTTGAGGATAGAGAAGAAGTTTTCTGTCATAGCGTTGTCATAAGGATTTCCTCTCCTTGACATGGACGGTGTAATGCCGTATTGTTTAGTCAGCTGGAAATATGCATGGGATGTGTATTGAAAGCCTTGGTCGCTGTGGAGGTGCAGTTCCGCAGCGGCCCTCTTTTTCTCCCGCTTCATGGCCAGACGAATGGTGTCCAGGACCAGATTCACCGTTTGCCGGGTTCCGGTTTTGTAAGCTACGATGCTGTTGTCATAGAGATCCCGGATGTAGTATTCCGCCACTTCCCGCTGAATTTTCCCCTCTGCCAGCATGGCCCTGATCTCGGGCAGCAGTGTTTGCACGTGTGTGTAATTCCGTTTCTTCATGACAAGCCCCCCTGATGTAGGAAAATAGACTACATCAGGGGGCTTGTGTCACTGCCTGTTTTTACTGGACCTGTTCATTCAGCAGATGTCTTTCCTTTTTGGGTTCCGCCGCCTAAAGGGCGGCTCCACCCTCCGGCGATTGACATGCTCGGGCGAAGTGAATCCGCCCTGCGCCGAGGTTTTGCCTGGAGCAAACGCCTGTACGGCGCAGGCGGGGTGAGACCCCTGACAGGGAATGCGCACCATTCCTCCCGCCGCCGTCAGGGATAATAGATGTACGCTCCTGCCTTGCACAGAAATACTTGACTAAGTCAAGTGAGCGCGCTATACTTGACTAAGTCAAGGAGAGGAGTTGACAGCCCATGTTCCAGACGTTCGCCTACTATGCCACGGTGTTCCACCGCAGCTTTGCGGCCTATACCTCCGCCCGGCTCCAGGCCCTGGGGCTGAGTTTCGGCTCGCTGTTCCCGGTCATTTATGTGGGCAAGCACCCAGGCTGCACCCAGGCGGAGCTGACCGCGGCCCTGGGCCTGGACTGGGGCTACTCCCAGCGCAGCGTCACCCGGCTGGTGGAGGAGGGGTTCCTCCTCCGGGAGAAGGCGGGCCGGGCCTACCACCTGGACCTGAGCGAGAAGGGGCGGGAGGCCTTTGCTGTCAGCCATCAAGTGTTTGCCGACTGGGACCGGGAGACCCTGGCCGCTCTGGACGACGCGGAGCGGGAGCAGCTCCTTTTCCTCCTGGCAAAAGTGACCCGAAAAGAGGAAACTTCCCCATGTATGACACGATAAACAGCTCCCTGGACTACGGCGGGCTGACCCTGAAAAACCGGATCATCTTCGCCCCCACCAGCCTGGGCCTGCCCCGGCGGGAGCTGCTGGAGCGGCTGGGGCGGGTTGCCGCCGGGGGCTGCGCCATGATCATCATCGGCGACGTGCCGGTGCTCCCCGGCGGCTTTGTCCCCTCCCTGTACACCGACAAGGGGCAGGCCTTCTACAGGGCCCTGGCGGACGTCGTCCACCGGGAGGGCTGCCGGCTGTGCGCCCAGCTGCACCAGTCCGACTCCCATTTCAAGGGCATGCTGCGGTACGTCCCCGGCGTGCTCACCGGGCGGATCTCCCGGGAGGAGCTGCGGCCCCTGCTCAATCAGCAGGTGGGGCCCTATATTACCGGCCTTCCGGCGGAGAAGGTGAAGGAGATCACCGAGGCCTTCGGCACAGCGGCGGAGCTGGCCCTGCAGGCGGGCTTCGACATGGTCCAGGTCCACGGGGACCGGATGTGCGGCAGCTTCAGCTCCGCCCTCTTTAACCACCGCACCGACGGCTACGGCGGTTCCCCTGAGAACCGGGCCCGCTTCGCGGTGGAGGCGGTGTCCGCTGTCCGCCGGCGGCTGCCGGAGGTGCCCATCGACTATAAGCTGGCGGTTCGTCGCCCGCCCTATGGAAAGGCGGGGGTCCTGGAGGAGGAGCTGCCGGTCTTTGTGCCCCTGCTGGAGGCGGCAGGGGTCACCAGCTTCCATGTGACGCTGGCCGACCACGGGGACCTCCGGGACACCATCCCCCCGAAGGACCACCCCGCCTTCGGGGCGGAGGGCTGCTTTCTGCCGTTCTGTGACCAGGTGCGCGGGCTCACCCGCCTGCCCGTCTGCGGGGTGGGGGGCCTCACGGACCCCGGCTTTGTGGAGGAGCAGCTGCGGTCCGGGCGGATCGACTGCGCCGCCATGAGCCGCCAGCTGATTGCCGACCCGGACTGGCCCCGGAAGGTTTCCGCCGGGAGGGCGGAGGAGATCCGCCGCTGCATCCGCTGTAATAAAAAGTGCCTGGGAGGCATGATGGCCCACCAGGGCGTCCACTGCATCTATGAGGAAAGGAAGGAAATAAAATGAGCTACGCTATTGTTTACAGCAGTCCTACGGGGAACACCGCCATGCTGGCCCAGGCCATCCGGGAGGCTCTGCCTTCGGAGGCGTGCCGCTACTTCGGAGGGCCTGACGACCAGGCCCTGTCCGCGGAGCGGATCTATGTGGGATTCTGGACCGACAAGGGGACCTGCGACGAGCAGACCGCCCGGTTTCTGGAGCGCCTTACCGATCAGCAGGTGTTCCTCTTCGGCACAGCCGGATTCGGGGGCGCGGCGGCCTATTTTGATCAGATCCTGGGCCGGGTGAAGGAGAAGCTGGGCCCGGCGGTCCAGGTCGTCGGGACCTACATGTGCCAGGGCAAGATGCCCCCGGCGGTGCGCCGGCGCTACGAGGCCATGGAGGACAGCCCCCGGCGTACGGCCATGCTGGAGAACTTTGACAGGGCTGTGAGCCACCCGGACGAGCAGGACCTGGCGCAGCTCAGAGCGGCTCTGCCGGAATAACCGATGCCAGTCCGCCGGCGGGAGACCGCCGGCGGACTTTTCACAGGTGCTCCCCACGGCGGTATGTACTTTCTGGGCCGGATGTGGTATGATTGCCCCGGATAGCAGCCACAATGACGGGGGAGGATGGGACATGAAGCTGCCTGACTACTATGAGACGGATGTGCTGGCCTTTTTTGCCGGCAAGCCCTGGGCGCTGCCGCTGTATGAGGCCGTTTTCACGGAGATGGACAGGCTCTTTCCGGAGGCGGCGGTGAAGGTCCAGAAGAGCCAGATCAGCTTCTATGGCCGCCACCTGTTCGCGGCGGTGTCCCTGCCCCTGCGGCGGAAGAAGACCTGGCCGGAGGAGTGCATCATCGTCACCTTCGGCCTGGGCGCCAGGGTGGAGGACCCCCGGATCGCCGTGGCGGTGGAGCCCTACCCCAACCGCTGGACCCACCATGTGCTGGTGACCCGACCGGATGAAGTGGACGAAAAGCTCCTGGGCTGGCTCCGGGAGGCCTACACCTTCTCTGAGTGCAAGTAGGGGAGGGGCGGCCATGCGGATCATCATTTCACCGGCGAAAAAAATGAAGGTGGATGTGGACAGCTTCGCCCCGGAGGGCCTGCCGGTTTTCCTTCCGGAGGCGGAGCGGCTGAAGGCGGCCCTCCAGGGGATGACCCCGGAAGCCCTCCAAGCCCTGTGGCGGTGCAGCGACGCCATCGCCCGGCAGAATGGGGAGCGCCTGGAGGCCATGGACCTCCGCCGCCGGCTGACCCCGGCCATCCTGTCCTACCAGGGGATCCAGTACCAGTACATGGCCCCGGGGGTGTTCACGGAGGAGCAGCTGCGGTACATCCGGGAGCATCTGCGGATTCTGTCCGGCTTCTACGGCCTTCTCCGGCCCTTCGACGGCGTGACCCCCTACCGGCTGGAGATGCAGGCCCGGCTCTCTGTGGACGGCTGCCGGGACCTGTACGCCTTCTGGGGCGGCAAGCTGGCGGAGCGGCTGGCGGAGGAGACGGACTGGGTGCTGAATCTGGCCTCCCAGGAGTACAGCCGGGCAGTGACGCCCTGGCTGCCGCCCTCCGTCCCCGTTATCACCTGCGTTTTCGGTGAGCGGAAGGGCGAAAAGGTGGTGGAGAAGGGCACCATGTGCAAAATGGCCCGGGGGCAGATGGTCCGCTGGCTGGCGGAGAACTGCCTTGAGGAACCGGAGGCTGTCCGGGATTTTGGGGAGCTGGGCTACCGGTTTTCCCCGGAACACTCCGGGGAGACGACTTATACATTCATCAAAGGAGGAGCATGATATGCTGGAAGTGGGAACCAAGGCGCCGGATTTCACCCTGCCGGACAAGGACGGGAAGCTGGTCTCCCTGAGTGATTTTGCTGGAAAGCGGGTGGTGCTGTACTTCTACCCCAAGGACAACACCCCGGGCTGTACCCGGCAGGCCTGCGCCTTTGCGGGGGCCTATGAGGAATTCAAGACCCTGGACGCGGTGATCATCGGCGTGAGCAAGGACTCGGCGGCCTCCCACCAGAAGTTCGCGGAGAAGTACGGCCTGCCCTTTGTGCTGCTGTCCGACCCGGAGCTCACCGCCATCCAGGCCTACGGCGTCTGGCAGGAGAAGAAGCTCTACGGCAAGGTGAGCATGGGGGTGGTGCGATCCACCTACGTGATCGACAGGGACGGCGTCATTGAGAAGGTGATGCCCAAGGTGAAGCCGGACACCAACGCCGGGGAGATCCTGGACTATCTGCGGGGGCAGGTCTGACAGCGGAGGGGCATCCAGCGAGCCTGAGCCCGCCGCACAGGGAAAAAGTTCATAGATAATTTACAGACGGTATCGTCTATATCTGCTATACTACAGAAAATAGACGACACCGTCTGTAATTTTGCTGTCTGAAGGAGAACGCATCATGATCCTGTTGGATATCCTCCGCTTTTTGCTGGCCATGGCGGTGGCCTATCTCCTGGGAAAGGGGGCTGTCAAGCTGGGGCTGCCGGCGATCCTGGGGTGGCTGATCACGGGAATGGCCCTGGGACCCCATGCCCTGGGGCTGATCAGCCAGCCGCTTTTGGACGCCCAGTGGTACAAGGTGACGGAGAGCATTCTGGAGTGTACGGTGGGCCTGATGATCGGCACGGAGCTGATCTGGAGCAAGCTCCGCCGGTCCGGGAAGCAGATCCTGGTGACCACGGTCACCGAGTCCCTGGGCACCTTTTTTGTGGTGAGCCTGGTGTTTGGCGTGATCTTCCGGCTGACGGAGGTGCCGGTGTACCTGGCCTTTATCTTCGGCGGCATTGCTCTGGCTACCGCCCCCGCCCCGTCTCTCTCCATTGTCAGCGGCACGGGGGCTTCCGGCCCGGTGACCGATACGCTGATCCCCATGGCGGTACTTGACGACCTGGTTGGATCTCTGGTATTTTTTACAGTAGTGGCTGTGGTGGCCGCCTCCATTTCCACCCAGGACATCCCGGTGTTCCTGCTGATTTTCCTGGTGTTCTTCCCGGTCCTTCTGGGGGCGGCTACGGGCTGGTGTACCGGACAGCTGCTGCGCCGGCATACCGGCAAAAAAGCCTCCCTGGCTATCCTGATTGGCGGAATTTTGGGAACTGCGGCCCTGGGCCTGGTGTTGAACACCTGGGTATTCCCGGTGCAGGTGCTGAACTTCCTCCTGCTGGGGATGGCCTTCTCCACGGCGGTGGCCAACATGATCTCCGAGGAGCAGCTGGGGGAGATCATGACTGTGATGAATCCGGTGATCGGGGTATCCCTGATCGTGCTGATCCTGAACCTGGGTGCGCCTCTGGACTACCATCTGATCTTCGGTGCGGGGCTGTATACGGCGGTGTACATCCTCTCCCGGGCGGTGGGCAAGTACAGCGGGGCGTATGTTGGCGCGGCGGTCACCCGCGCGCCGGATACCGTGAAAAAATACCTGGGCTTTACGCTGCTGCCCCACTCCGGGGTGTCCCTGGTGTTCACAGGCATCGCGGTGTCGGTGCTCCAGGGGCCGGCGCCGGAGTGCGCGGCGCTGCTCCAGGGGACCATCGCCGCCGCGGCGGTGATCAACGAGTTCATCGCCGTATATCTGGCGAAAAAAGGATTTGAATGGGCCGGGGAGCTCCCCGAGGGCAGAGGGGGAGCGCCCTCCGGCGGAAAACTGAGAAAGGGAGGCGCGGGAACTTGACACAGAAGGAGCGGCAGGAGAAGAGCCGGCGGATGATCCGGGAGGCGGCGGAGGCGGAGTTTTCCGCCTGCGGCTACGAGGCCTTCACCGTGGACCAGCTGTGCGCCGGCCACAGGATCTCCAAGGGGATGCTGTACCACTACTACGCCGGGAAGGACCAGCTGTTCCTCCTGTGTGTGGAGGAGGTGTTCCGGGGCCTGGAGGCCTATCTCCGGGACCGGCTGGCGGAGATCCTGGGAAAAGAGGTGCCGGAGGCCGTGCAGGCATATTTCCTGGCCCGGGAGGGCTATTTCCGGGAAAATCCCCGGCAGAAGGGCATCTTCGAGACCGCTCTCTTTCATCCGCCCCAGCAGCTGGCGGAGGCAATCCAAGGGCTTCATCAGCCTCTGGACCGCCTGAACCATGACTTCCTGCGGCAGACGGTGTCCCGGCTGGAGCTGCGGCCGGGGCTGGAGCCGGATCAGGCGTCCCGGTATTTCCGGGGGGTGGAGTACGTGTTCATGGGCCTTTTGGAGCACTACCGGGGCCCGGAGCGCGGGATGGATGTGGAGACCATGGCCCGGACCTCCTCGGAGCTGCTGGATATGCTGCTCTTCGGTGTCGCCCGGCGGCAGGACGGTGATTCGATATAGAAAATTCCCCGGAGATCCTCCGGGGAATTTTTGCTGCTGCGGGAGACGGACTGCGGCAGGACCGGCAAGGCGGGAAAAGAACGTCCCCAGGGCTGGATCTGCGGAAAAGCGGTTGCATTTTTCCGGATCTGTGGTATAGTAAAAGCACTTGTTAATTCTTTGACGAAGGAGATCCCTATGGACGTAACAACCCTGCGGGCGAAGCTGGACGACGCCCACTATATCTATGACGAGAGCCTGGTGACCACCCTCCTGGTGGCCCTGAAGCTGGGGCGGCCGCTGCTTATCGAGGGGGCTGCCGGCGTGGGCAAGACGGAGATCGCCAAGGTGATGGCCGCCGCCCTGGACCGGGAGCTGGTGCGGCTGCAGTGCTACGAGGGCCTGGACGAGAGCAAGGCCCTCTACGAGTGGAACTACCAGAAGCAGCTCCTCTCCATCCAGGCCCACATGGGGGCCAGGTCCCCGGAGGAGCTGACGAAGTCCCTCTTCAGCGACGAGTACCTCCTGGAGCGGCCCCTGCTGCGGTCCATCCGGTCCCAGGAGCCGGTGGTGCTGCTCATCGACGAGATCGACAAGGCGGACGAGGAGTTTGAGGCCTTCCTCCTGGAGCTCCTCTCGGAGATGCAGGTGACCATTCCGGAGATCGGCACCATCCGCGCCCGATCCATCCCCTTCGTGGTCCTCACCTCCAACCGGACCCGGCCCCTCAGCGAGGCCCTCCGCCGCCGGTGCGCCTACCTCTATATCCAGTACCCGGATCTGGAGAAGGAGGTGGCCATCATCAAGGCCCGGCGGCCCAATGTCAACGAGCATCTGGCGGTCCAGGTGGCCAGGGCGGTCCAGACCCTGCGGGACAGCCAGACCATCCTCAAAAAGCCCTCCATCGCCGAGACCCTGGACTGGGTGGCCGCCCTGGAGGCCCTGGGGGTCAGCGACCTGACGCCGGAGGCGGCGGAGCGGACGAAGGGCTTTGTCCTCAAGAGCAGCGAGGACCTGGAGGCCATGGCCGCCGCCGGAGACGGCTGCGGGGGAGAGGACGGCCACTGCGGCCACTGCCGCCAGGGGGCAGCGGAGGCCCCCGGTGGGGCGGACGAGCCGCCGCAGGGGCGGCCGACGCTGAAAGTGCCGAGGGCGCTGTGATGGCCTGGAGTGAGACGGTCTATGTGGAGAAGCTCACCGCCTTCTCCGCCCTGCTCCGGCAGGAGGGGCTGGCGGTGGGGCTCCAGGAGACGGCGGACGCCTGCCAGATCCTGGAGGAGCTGGATCTCACGGACCGGGACACGGTCCGGGGGGCCCTCTGCGCGGTGTACGCCAAGTCCCGGTCGGAGCAGGAGGTGTTCTACCGGGCCTTCGACGGCTTCTTCGTCAGCGCCGAGCGGCGGCAGGCCGATCTGGCCCGGCAGGCGGCGGAGGCGGAGGAGCTCTCCCGCCGCCAGGCGGAGGCGGAGCAGGAGCTCCAGGTCCGGGGGGAGCCCATGGACCTCCGGGACGACCTGCGGGAGACCTACATCCGCATGCCGGAGGAGAAGCGGGAGTACCTCCGGCAGCTGATGGAAAAGACCAGGGAGAATATGGACCGCAGCCCCCAGCTCTACAGCAACTTCATCCGCTCCGTGTTTATGCGCTTTCTCCTGGAGCAGCAGATGGTGATGGAGGACGCGGCGGTGGGCTGCGAGGAGGCGGACCCGGACCTGGCCCTCCTCTGGCGGGACATCTCCGGGTTCAAGGACGCCGACATCCCCCGGGCGGCGGCGCTCATCGCCCGGATTGCCCAGCAGCTCAGCGCCCAGCTGTCCCGCCGGCGGCAGCAGGGGGGCCACAGCGGCGGGCTGGATTTCAAAAAAACTATCCGCCGGGGCCTGGAGACCGGGGGCACCTTCGTCCGCTTGTCCTTCCGGCGGCCCCGCCGCAGGCGGCGGATGCTGGTGATGCTCTGCGACGTGTCCGGCTCCATGATCCAGTTCTCGGAGTTTGCCCTGCGGTTTCTCAAGTCCCTGTCGGAGGTGTCCGACGCCTCCCGGATCTTCCTCTTCTCCGAGGAGCTCCACGAGGTGGACCCCTTCGCCCTGCAGAACATGGACGCCTTCCGGGACTATGTCCGCTCCTCCGGCCTCTACGGCAAGGGCACGGACCTGGGCACCGCCCTGGCGGGGCTGTGCGCCCGGCGGCCCCCCATCCTGGGGCCCTCCGCCACGCTGCTGATCCTCTCGGACACCAAGACCATCGACCTGCCCCGGGCCCTGACGGCCTTGGAGGAGGCCAAGCGGCAGGCGGGGAAGGTGCTGTGGCTCAACCCCATCCCGGAGCGGAAGTGGCCCTACGTCCGCAGCATCCAGACCGTGGCCTCTTTGTGCCAGATGGCCCCCTGCAGCACCCTGGAGGAGCTGGGGAGGGCCTGCGGGCGGCTGATGCGGATGTAGGCGGGGTGCTGTCTCCTTTCGCCCTTTTTTTCCCGGCCGCTGTGGTAGGATACCTCTGAAGGACAGGCCGTGTACGCGGCTGCGGAGGAGGTGTTCTGATGGCGGAGAGGCGATCCGTGGCGGATCTGCAGCGCCATGCGGGAGAGCTGCTGGAGCTGTGCCGCCGGACCGGGGAGCCGGTGTTTCTCTCCGGCGATGGAGGCGGGGAGGCCGTTTTGCTGAGCCGGGCGGCCTACGACGCCCGGGGGGAGGCGGGCCGCCCCATGGCGGGGCGGTTCCGGAGCCCCGACGCTGTGCGGGAGCGGTTTTTCACCGCGGCCCGGCAGCTGCGGGAGTGCGCGGAGCCCCCCCGGCGGCAGCGCCGCCGACGGAAGTAAAGGAGCCAGGCGGGGACACCTGTGGTGTCCCCGCCTGCCTCTTTTACCGCCAGATTGCCTGGAGAAGCCGCAAATTCATATTGCGCGGAAATTGCTGCCGGTATATAATAGAAACAATATTTATGCGCTTTGACGCCGCGATTTATTCTATTCTACAGAACAGAGGAGCTGAGGTAAATGCCACCCCGTTTTGCCGTGATCAGCGACGGTTCCTGCGACTTTTCCCGGGAGGAGGCGGACAGATTATCGGTGACGCTGGTCCCTTTTTATGTCTCCTTTGACGACAAGACCTACCGGCGTGAGGGCGTGGACGTGGAGGTCCGGGACTTTTACCAGGAGATGGTGGAGCACCCCGGGGTATACCCCAAGTCCAGCATGCCCTCGGTGGACGACTACATCCAGGTATTCCGCCCCCTTGCCGCGGCAGGCACGCCGGCGCTATGCGTCTGCATCACCACCAAGTTCAGCGGCTCCTACAACTGCGCGTCCACGGCGGCGGGGCTCCTGCGGGAGGAGTACCCGGACTGGGAGCTGCGGGTGATGGACAGCCGGGTGAACACAGTGCTCCAGGGCGAGGTGGTCCGGGAGGCGGTCCGCCTGCGGGACGAGGGCTGCGGCCTGGAGGAGGCCTGCCGCCGGCTGGAGGCGGTGATCCCCACCGGACGGATCATCTTCACCATCGGCAGCATGGACTATCTCAAGATGGGCGGGCGCATCGGCAAGGTGGCCTCCGTGGTCACCGGCGCCCTGGGCATCAAGCCCCTCATCGTGCTGAAGGAGGGGGAGATCTTTCCCGAGGGGATCTTCCGCAGCCGGGAGAAGGGGAAGGCCCGGCTGGTGGAGCTCACCCGGCGGCATCTGGCCTCCTGCGGCGAGGACGTAGACAATTACCGCTTTGTCATCGGCTACGGCTATGACCGGGCGGAGGCGGAGGCCTTCCGGGACGACATGCTGGCCATGCTCCGGGAGGCCTGCGGCCTTACCTCCCTGGGGGTGTTCCAGATCGGGGCCACCATCGGCGTCCACACCGGCCCCCACCCCATCGGCATCGGCCTGCTCAGACGGGCCTAGACGGACGGCAAATAAGACAGTGAGAGCCGGGGACCCTGTGAAGCAGGGCCCCCGGCTCAGCGCGTTTGCGGCAGTCCGGCGCGTTACAGGTCGTCGGCGTCCTGGACCGGCTTCTCCTCCGGGTCGGCGGGCACACCGGTCCAGCTGCCCTGGGGGTCCGTTTTGGCGGACTGGCAGTTGGTCATGGACATGGCCTTGACCATGGGATCCTTGGATGAGATAAAGCGCTTTTCCTTCTTGACCATAATGACAGCTCCTTTCCGGGATGATGGTTGTCCCTATGGAGCTGGTATGCCCCCTCTGGGCCAAAAAGATACAGGCGTTATCCCACCGTGACGCCGGCCCGGGGCCGGACAAAGAGCTTCACGCCCTCCATGCGGACCACCTCCACCTGCTCGCCGGCGGGGATGACGCCGCCGTCCTCGCTGCGGGCGGTCCAGGTCTTGCCGTCGATGTACACGGCGCCGGCGGCGCGGTCGTTGTCAATGGTCTCCGTCACCTGGGCCTCGCCGCCCAGCAGGCGGTCGGCGTTGGTGGGGACAATGTGGGGGTCGATAAAGCGCCTGGCCAAGGGGCGCAGCCCCACCAGGGCGGCAATGGACACAAACACGAACAGCAGCAGCTGCACGGTGAGGGAGGCGCCGAAGTAGGCCGCCAGCATGGCGGCCAGGGCGCCCACGGAGAACCAGATGGACACCAGCATGGGAGTGGCGGCCTCTATGAAGGCGGCCAGGGCCATGACGGCCACCCAGACCCAGACCATATGCGCGAGAATCATTTCCATAAGAACCTCCTTGGGGGAACGCCGCCCCGCGGAGCGGAGCTGGGGTTCACCCCGGCAGCGATCTTTTCCTGGCTGCTATTATAGCATAGAAACGGCGCAATGGATAGAAGAAGTGTGAATTTTTGCGCTGGCAAAACCTGCTGCCCCGGCGGAGGAACTTCTCTCAGTCGGGGCATAAAAATACGCCGGAGCAAAGTGATCTTTGCTCCGGCGTGGCACGCCGTGAGGGATTCGAACCCCCGGCCTTCTGGTCCGTAGCCA
>CALWYI010000042.1 GCA_944385715.1 uncultured Oscillospiraceae bacterium
AGATTTGCGGCCTCGCCCGGTATATGGCGGAGCAGATAATTTTCATGGATGAGGGCGTCACTGCGGAGCGGGGGATGCCCGGCAGTTCATCCGCTGTCCCCGGGAGGAGCGGAGAGACAGTTCCTCTCCCGGTACGCTGAGGGGACGGAGGAGCGCTGAGAGACGGTCACCGCCATACAAAACGGACCCCCGGAGGATTTCCTCCGGGGGTCCGCTCTGTTGATGGATGGGGGCGGCGTTACTCCGTCCGCCAGAAGGCCACGCTGTAGGGGGGCAGCTCGCTGCCGCCGCCGAAGTCGTGGAGCTTGCCGGTGATGAGGTCCGTGGCCCGGCCCGCCCGGGCGTCGAAGTGGGCGGTGTAGGGCACGCTGTCGGCGTTCACCGCCACCAGCACCCGCTCGTTTTCCCACACCCGCTCGAAGATGATCTGCCGGTTGGTGAGGACCACATTGCGGTAGCTGCCGCTGCAGAGGGCGGGGCTGGCCTTCCGGGCTTTCGCCATGGCGGCGATGGCGTCGGTGAGGTCGCTCCACTCCGGGGCCTCCAGGGCAGGCCGCAGGGCGTCGTCTCCCTGGTCCTTCCGGCCCTTCAGGCCCCACTCGCTGCCGTAGTACAGGGCGGGGACGCCGGGCATGCCGAAGAGGAGGCCGTAGGCGGGGAGGAGGTGGCCGGGGTTATTCAGCATGCTGGCGATGCGGGTCACGTCGTGGTTATCGAGGAAGCTGAGGAGGTGCTTCCCCTTGTAGAGGGTCCACTGCTCCGGGCCGAACTGCCGCTGGAGGCTGTGGCCGATTTCAAAGAGGTTCATGGAGTTGAAGCTGGACCAGAGGCCCTTGTAGCACTCGTAGTTGGTGACGCTGTGGCACTTCTGGTCGCCCATCCAGCGGTTGTAGTCCCCGTGGAGGGTTTCGCCCATGAGGACGAAGTCCGGCTTGAGGCCATCGGTGAAGGCGCGCAGCTGCCGCAGGTAGTCCTCACTGAGGCAGTAGGCCACGTCCAGCCGCAGCCCGTCGATGTCGAAGCGCTCCACCCAGGAGCGGATGGCGTCGAACTGGCACTGGACCACGGCGGGGTTCTGAAGGTTCAGCTTCACCAGCTCGTAGTGGCCCTCCCAGCCCTCGTACCAGAAGCCGTCGTTGTAGTTGGAGTTGCCGTCGAAGCTGATGTGAAACCAGTCCTTGTAGATGCTGTCCCACTTCTTCCGCTGTACGTCGGCAAAGGCCCAGAAGCCCCGGCCCACGTGGTTGAACACCCCGTCCAGCATCACCCGCAGCCCCGCCTTGTGGAAGGCGTCGCACACGTCCCGCAAGTCCTCCTCGGTGCCCAGCCGCCGGTCCACCGTTAGGTAGTCCCGGGTGTCGTAGCCGTGGCGGTCGCTCTCGAAGAGGGGGTTGAGGAGCACGGTGTCCGCGCCGGTCTTTTTGATGTGCGCCACCCAGTCCAGCAGCTTCCGGATGCGGTGGGCCTGGACGCCGTCGTTGTCCCGGGGGGCGCCGCACAGGCCCAGGGGGTAGATCTGGTAGATCACTGCATTGTCAAACCACATAAGACCTCCTAATATCACACAAGGATGGAAAGAAAAGAAATGCCCGGCGCCGCCTCTGGCGGCGCCGGGCACTACTAGTATACCCGAAAATTAAGAAAGTGTCAATTTTTACCGGGCGTGTCAGGTCTCCACCGGCCCCTTGTAGTCCAAGATGCCCCCCAGGTTGGTCACATTGGTGAAGCCCAGCTTCGCCAGGGCCTTGCAGCCCCGGGCGCTGCGGGCGCCGCTGCGGCAGTAGAGGTAGATGGGGGCGTCCTTGGGGGCGTCAAGGGTGGGAATCTGGTTGAGGGGGATGTGCTCCACCCCCGGCACGTGGCCCTCGGCGAATTCCACCGCGCTGCGCACGTCGATGATCCTTGCGCCGGGAACGGCCCGGGCCTGCGCCAACTTCTGGTCAAAATCCGAACCGGAAATAGGTTCAAAGAAGCTCATATGCCAATATCCTCTGTCTCTTTTGTAATGTTCAGGACTTTCCGTATCCTCAGCCCAGCAGCACGTCCAGCAGCATCATCACCAGAAAGCCGGTCATGACGCTGACGGTACCGGCGTGGGAGTGCTCCCCCAGATGGGCCTCGGGGATCAGCTCCTCCACCACCACGTAGATCATGGCCCCGGCGGCAAAGGAGAGGATCCAGGGCATGGCGGGGGTCACGGCCCCGGCGGCCAGCACGGTGAGGAGGCCGAAGATGGGCTCCACCACGCCGGAGGCGGCACCGCAGAGGAAGGAGCGGTTCCGGGAGGCGCCCTGGGACCGCAGGGGCAGGGACACGGCGGCTCCCTCCGGGAAGTTCTGCAGGGCCATGCCCAGGGCCAGGGCAATCGCGCCGGCCAGGGCGCCGCCCTCCTGGGCGGCGATGGCGAAGGAGAGACCCACCGCCATGCCCTCGGGGATGTTGTGAAGGGTCACCGCCAGCACCACCATGGTGGTCCGCCGGAGCTTTGCCGGCAGGCCCTCCGGCTGGTCGCTGCCGGGGTGGAGGTGGGGGAGAAGGCCGTCCAGGGCCAGGAGAAACACCCCGCCCAGCAGGAAGCCGCCGCCCACCGGCAGCAGCACCCCGCCGCCCTGCTCCTCCGCCATCTCCATGGCGGGGATCAGCAGGGACCACACGCTGGCGGCGATCATCACCCCGGCGGCAAAGCCCAGAAAGATCCGCTGGACCGCCGCCGACAGGTCGTGGCGAAAAAAGTATACCGTGGCCGCGCCCAGCACCGTGGCCAGGCAGGTGAAGCCGGTGCCCAGGGCGGCGTAAAGAAGTTCCTTCTGCAGCATCATGCCTTCCTCAAAAAAGTGGCAAGCCACTTTTTTGACATTAGTAGTTCTCGGCCTTCAGCTGGAAGTAGGCCTTGGGGTGGGCGCACACGGGGCAGACCTCGGGGGCCTCCTTGCCCACGTGGATGTGGCCGCAGTTGGTGCACTGCCAGAGCATGTCGCCGTCCCGGGAGAAGACGATGCCCTTCTCGATGTTGCTGAAGAGCTTGCGGTAGCGCTCCTCGTGCTCCTTCTCCACGGCGGCCACGCCCTCAAAGAGAGCGGCGATCTGGTCGAAGCCCTCCTCCCGGGCCTCCTTGGCGAAGGTGGCGTACATGTCGGTCCACTCGTAGTTCTCGCCGGCGGCGGCGTCAGCCAGGTTGTCCAGGGTGTCGCCGATGCCGCCGTGGAGGAGCTTGAACCAGAGCTTGGCGTGCTCCTTCTCGTTGGCGGCGGTCTCCTCGAAGATGGCGGCGATCTGGTTGTAGCCGTCCTTCCTGGCCTTGGAGGCGTAGTAGGTGTACTTGTTGCGGGCTTCGCTCTCGCCGGCGAAAGCGGTCTTCAGATTGGCTTCGGTCTTGGTTCCCTTCAGTTCCATAGGTAAATTCCTCCATCTAATCAATGTTATATGTTTGACTGCCGTTATGCAGCTGGTCAACAGAATCACGCTCCCCGCCGCCCTCCCGGGCCCGGCGGCAGGCGGGGCACACCCAGTCCACGCTCAGGTCGTAGCGGGGGGCGTCCTCGCCGGTGCAGCGGCTGAGATAGGAGGCGAGACAGGGCACAGCCATGTCGTCCAGTTTCCCGCACACCCGGCAGACCAGATGGCCGTGGGGGGAGAGGTTGGCGTCGTAGCGGACAGGCCCGCCGGCGGCTTCGATCCGGCGCAGTTCCCCATCCTCCGCCATCAGCCGCAGGTTCCGGTAGACGGTGCCCACAGCAATGGAGGGCATGGACCGGCGGGCCAGCTGAAAGATCTCCTCGGCGGTGAGATGCCGGCCGGCGGTCCGCAGGATCTGTGCGATAAGGGCCCGCTGTCTGGTCATCGTCTCTCCTCCTTAAAATTAGGAATAATTCTTAAAAATATAGTAGCATATTATTTGCTTTTGTCAAGATGCTCCCCGAATTTGCGGCGGAATAGATAAAATAGCGGGAAACGGTCTAAAAAATATAGGGCAAAATCCCCATATTGACAGGGCCTTTTTTTCTGTGTTATCATAGCAGACAAGTAAACAAGCAAATGCGTGGATGGCGTTATGTCCTGCAGAGCCAGCTTTCAGAGAACCGGCGGGTGGTGCGAGCCGGGAAGTGGCGGCAGGGCGGCTGGCGCCGGAGCAGGGGGCCCCAAAGAGCGATCGAGTAGGGCGTCACGGGTATGCCGCCGTTACCAGGGCACGGGCTTGCTGGAGCCTGAGAGAGTGTGCGCACAACGCGCGAAGCCGGGTGGTACCGCGGTAAATGTTTGTTTTTATCGTCCCGGGAGCAGAGAAGCTGCTCCCGGGACGTTTTTTATTTGCCCCTGAGGCTGTCAGGCGGCCATATGAGAAAAAGGAGTGTTTCACCATGAAGAATGTCAAGATTTCCGATATTACCCTGCGGGAGAGCGCCCGTACCCGTTCCCTGAGCTTCAAGGAGCGGGTGGAGATCGCCCGTACCCTGGACCGCCTGCGGCTGGACGTCATCGAGCTGCCCGCCATCCGGGATGAGAAGGCAGATGTGCTGAGCAACAAGACCATCGCCTCCGTGGTGACTTCTTCCATTCTGTCCGCCGCCACCGGCCTTACCGAGGAGAGCGTGGAGGCCGCCTGGGAGAGCGTGAAGGGGGCCCGCCGCCCCCGGCTGCACATCATGGTGCCGGTATCTCCGGTGCAGATGGAGTACCAGTGTCACAAGAAGGCCCCCGCCATGCTGGAGCTGGTAAAGGCCCTGGTGGCCAAGGCCCGGTACTTCACCGAGCAGGTGGAGGTGTCCGCGGTGGACGCCACCCGTGCCGAGACCGCATTCCTCTATCAGATTCTCTCCGCCGCGGTGGAGAGCGGCGCCGCCGCCATTACCCTGTGCGACTCCGCCGGGGTTATGACCCCCTTTGAGTGCGAGGCCTTTGTCCGCGCCGCCGTGGAGAATGTGCCCGCCCTGGAGAAGGTGGAGCTGGGCGTAGAGCTCAGTGACGGCATGCATATGGCCGTGGCCTGCGCCGCCGCCGCCATCGATGCCGGCGCCGTAACAGTCAAAACCGCTACCAGCCCCATGGGCGTGCCCATGACCCAGGACTTTGCCGCCTACATGGAGGTAAAGGGGGACGCCAAGGGCCTGCGCTGCGGCCTGCGGACCACGGAGCTGGGCCGGGCCGCCGGACAGCTGCAGTGGCTGCTCCAGACGGAAAAGAGCAGCGGCTCCCCCTTTGACAGCGGCGTAGCCGAGAACGACGCCTCCCTGTGCCTTACCGCCGGGGACGACATCGACCAGATGGTGAAGGTGATCCGCACCATGGGATATAACCTCTCTGAGGAGGACAACGCCAAGGTGTTCGAGTCCTTCCAGCGCATCGCCGAGAAGAAGCACTTTGTGGGCAGCCGGGAGCTGGAGGCCATCATTGCCTCCGCCGCCCTCCAGGTGCCTGCCACCTATCGCATTGCCGACTATGTGATCACTGCCGGCGGCACCATCGGCGCCATGGCCAACATCACCCTGGAGAAGGACGGCAAGCGCCTGGGCGGCGTGTGCATGGGCGACGGTCCCATTGACGCTGCCTTCCTGGCCATCGAGCAGATCGTGGGCCACCACTACGAGCTGGACGACTTCCAGATTCAGGCCGTCACCGAGGGCCGGGAGGCCATGGGCTCCGCTCTGGTGAAGCTCCGCTCCGACGGCAAGCTCTACTCCGGCAACGGCATCTCCACCGATGTGATCGGCGCCAGCATCCGGGCCTATATCAGCGCCCTGAACAAGATCGTCTACGAGGAGGCGTAAGGGACCATGAAACTTTCCTATACCATCCGCGGCTGGAAGGACCGGGACTGGTCCCAGCTGTGTTCTGCCGCTGCCGATACCCGGCTCCAGGGCCTGGAGATCGACAGTGTACACAATCCCATCATGCAGAAGAAAATGAGCCCCATCAATCCGGAACTGGCTGTGGCGGCCCACCGCCGCCTGACGGAGCAGGGTCTTGCCGTGCCCTGCATCGGCACCTCCCGGGATTTTACCGGGGAGGATGCCGCCGGCGAGATCGCTGAGGCCATCCGGGCCGCCGGAGACCTGCTGGTGCCCTATGTGGCCATGGTCACCGCCTGCAGCGACGCCGACAAGGTCATTGCCGCCCTGACCCCCTGGGTGGCGGCGGCGGAGGAGACCGGTGTGGTGCTCCTCATCAAGACCGCCGGGGCCTTTGCCGACACCGGTAAGCTCCGGGACGTCCTCAACCACTTTGCCAGCGACCACCTGGCCGCCGCCTGGAGCGTGTTTGACACCTGGTTTGTGGGCGGGGAGACGGCGGGAAAGACCATCACCAACCTGGGAGCCTATGTCCGCCATGTCCGCCTCAGCGACGGCACCCCGACTGAGAACGGCACCATCGCCCACGAGCTCCTGGGGGAGGGCAAGCTCCCCATGCAGGATGTGATGAACGCCCTGCGCTCCGTAAACTACGACGGCTTTGTCTCCCTCCACTGGGAGCCGGAGTGGATCGAGGGCCTGGAGGATCTGGAGATGATCCTCACCCACTATGGGGTGTACATGGGCCGCTTCGGCAACCCCCGCCGCCAGAAGAAGCACCTCTACTCCAACAACGCCGGCACCGGAAAGTTCATCTGGAAGAAGGAGACCCTGATCGAAAAGACCTTCTCCCAGGTGCTTGACGCCATGGCGGAGGAGTTCCCCGATCAGTACGCCATCAAGTACACCACCCTGGACTATACCCGCACCTATGCCCAGTTCCGGGACGATGTGGACCAGGTGGCCCGCTCCCTCATCGCCATGGGGGTGAAACCCGGGGACAAGGTGGCCATCTGGGCCACCAACGTGCCCCAGTGGTACCTGACCTTCTGGGCTACCACCAAGATCGGCGCGGTGCTGGTGACGGTGAATACCGCCTATAAGATCCACGAGGCGGAGTACCTGCTCCGCCAGAGCGATACCCACACCCTGGTGATGATCGAGAGCTACCGGGACAGCCCCTACGCCAAGATCATCGCGGAGCTGTGCCCCGAGCTGGAGACCGCCGAGGCGGGCAAGCCTCTCCACTGCAAGCGCCTGCCCTTCCTGCGGAACATTGTCACCGTGGGCTACCGGCAGAAGGGCTGCATGACCTGGGAGGAGGCTATGGCCCTTGCTCCCCGGACCCCCATGGAGGAGGTCCGCCGCCGTGCCGCCGCCGTGAGCCCCTACGACGTGGCCAACATGCAGTATACCTCCGGCACCACCGGCTTTCCCAAGGGCGTTATGCTCACCCACCACAACATCGTCAACAACGGCAAGTGCATCGGCGACCGGATGGACCTCTCCACCGCCGACCGCATGATGATCCAGGTGCCCATGTTCCACTGCTTCGGCATGGTGCTGGCCATGACCGCCTCCATGACCCACGGCGCCACCATCCTGCCCCTGCCCTACTTCTCCCCCAAGCCGGCCCTGGCCTGCATCAACAACGAGCGCATCACCGCCTTCCACGGCGTGCCCACCATGTTCATCGCCATGCTGGAGCATGAGGACTTTCCCAAGACCGATTTCTCCTACATGCGTACCGGCATCATGGCCGGCTCCCCCTGCCCCATTGCCGTCATGCAGGACGTGGTGAACAAGATGCACATGAGCGAGATCACCATCGTCTACGGCCAGACCGAGGCCTCTCCCGGCTGCACCATGTCCTCCACCGACGACTCCCTGGAGGTCCGGGTGAACACCGTGGGCCGGCCCCTGCCGGAGATTGAGTGCAAGATCGTGGACCCGGAGACCGGGGAGGACCTGCCGGACAACGTGGACGGCGAGTTCGTGGCCCGGGGCTACAACATCATGAAGGGCTACTACAAGATGCCCGGCGCCACCGCCGCCGCCATCGACAAGGACGGCTGGCTCCACACCGGCGACCTGGCCCGCCGGGATGAGAACGGCAACTTCAAGATCACCGGCCGTATCAAGGATATGATTATCCGCGGCGGCGAGAACATCTACCCCAAGGAGATCGAGGACTTCATCTACACCCACCCCAAGGTCAGCGACGTACAGGTCATCGGCGTGCCCGACGAGCAGTACGGCGAGGAGATCATGGCCTGCGTCATCCTCAAGGAGGGCGAGACCATGACGGAGCAGGAGATGAAGCAGTACGTCCTCGACCACATGGCCAAGCACAAGGTGCCCCGGTATGTGGACTTTGTGGACGCCTTCCCCATGAACGCCGCCGGCAAGATCCTCAAGTACAAGATGCGGGAGGACGCGGTGAAGAAGCTGAACCTCCAGAAGGCGGCCTCCATCGAAACGGCGTGATATACATTATAAAAGACCTTCCGGCATCGGCCGGAAGGTCTTTTTGCTGTCTATTAAGGATTTTTCTGCCCTTCAGTCGGCTTGCTCCGCAGGCCTACTTTTCCTTCGCGGGAAAAGTAGGCAAAAGCGCGCCGGGGAGACCCCGGGCCCCCTCTTTTTGCCCAATCGGACACCTGCAAGGGAGATGTCCGGCTGCCACTGAATTTCCATGAGGCCTCCGGCTCCTTCGTAATCGGTGCGGCGATCGTCCAACCTTGCCTGTCGGCCCTCGAGTCGATGGCAATTTCTTTTTTGTCGATGGGAGCCTGTGTGGTTTCAACGGGTGCAGGCAGGTTGACATAGAAAACTCAGCTTCGCCTATCCCTTTAACAGGGCGTCAGCCGAAGCCGGATCAGATACCCGCCGCAGATCAGATGCAAAAAGACGCTGGTTCAGTGGCGCCGCAGCGGCAAAATTTGATCTAAACCGATTGGGCAAAAAAGGGGGTCCGGGTCTCCCGGCGCTTTTTTGGTGACTTTTTGTGCGTACAAAAAGTCACCCGGGTCCGGGGCGGGGAGCCCCGGAAGGCTGAGGGCCGCTTCCGGCCCCTTGGGAAGAAACCGGAAAAAGCCCCCGCCGGGTAGGTGCCCCCCTACAGGGCCGCTCCTTTATTATAGTAGTCCTGCCAGATGTCGGCGGGCACCATGCTGCCGCCGGTGGCCCAGGCGATGTGGGTGCCGTTGGCCATGTCGAGGCCGTGAGAGCGGACATAGTCCGCCCCCGCCTCGCCGCAGAGGAGGCCCATGCCCGGCACCCCCGCCAGGGCGCTGGGCTCCAGGCGGATATTCTCCGTGTCCGCCATGTCCTTGAGGAGCCGGTAGAGCTTCTCATCGGTGACGGTGTAGCACCCGGAGAGGAGGGGGGACACCGCCCGGCCCACAAACCGGGAGGGCCGGCCCACCGCCAGACCGTCGGCGGCGGTGTGGTTGTCGATGCCGAAGTCCTGGACGCAGATCTCATCGTGGAGCCCGGTGACCAGACCCAGCATCATGCAGGGGGCGTGGGTGGGCTCGGCGAAGAAGCAGTGGACGTTGTCGCCGAAGAGGAGCTTCAGGCCGAAGGCCACGCCGCCGGGGCCGCCGCCCACGCCGCAGGGCAGGTACACAAAGAGAGGGTGGTCCTGGTCTACAGAAATATTCATATCCTGCAGCTGCTTTGCCACCCGGCCCGCCGCCACCGCGTAGCCCAGGAACAGCGTTTTGGAGTTCTCGTCGTCCACGAAGTGGCACATGGGGTCCGTCTCCGCCTGACGGCGGCCCTCGGCCACCGCCTTGCTGTAGTCGTCGGCGTACTCCACCACGGTGACGCCCTTGCTGCGGAGCATGTCCTTTTTCCACTGGCGGGCGTCGGCGGACATGTGGACGGTGACCTTGAAGCCCAGCTGGGCGCTCATGATGCCGATGGAGAGGCCCAGGTTCCCGGTGGAGCCCACCGCCACGGCGTATTTGCCGAAGAGGGAGCGGAACGCCGGCCCGGCCAGGACGGAGTAGTCGTCGGTGAGGGAGAGCATCCCCTCCCTGACGGCGATGTCCTCCGCCAGATGGAGGATCTCATAGATGCCGCCCCGGGCCTTGATGGACCCGGAGATGGGCAGGTGGCTGTCCTGCTTGAGGAGCAGCCGCCCCGGGAAGTCCCCCAGGCGGGCCTGCATGGCGGGAATGGGGGTCAGGGGGGACTCGATGATGCCCCTGGTGGGGGCGGTGTCGGGGAACACGGCGGCCAGGTAGGGGGCGAAGCGGCGCAGCCGAGCCTCCGCGTCGGCCACGTCCTCCGCCGTCAGGGGACAGTCCGCCAGGGCCGCCGCCCCGGACCGGAGGCCGGGATTGCTCCAGAAGGCCTCCCGCAGGTCCATCATCTCTCCGATCAGGGGCAGCTCCCGCCGCCACTGGTCCGGTGTCTTGTTCATCATAGCGCTCTCCTCCGTTTCTTTTCGCATCCCATGGCCCGGCATGCAGTTTCCGGGCATTCCTGGCAACAGTGTATCACAGGAAAACCTGGATTTCCACCTTGTTTTTCCCTACGGAGCAAGGTATACTGAGGCTAATAACATTAGGGAACAGATGTGAAACCGGAGCGACACGATACCAAGGAGGAAACACAATGGCAGTACGGAAATTGCCCTTCGGCGCCACCGGCGACGGACAGCCGGTGGACAAGTATATTCTCACATGCGGGGACCTGGAGGCGGAGGTCATCACCTTCGGCGCCGCCGTCACGGCCCTGCGGGTGCCGGATCGGAACGGAGACCCGGTGGACGTGGTGCTGGGCTACCGCAGCGTGGCGGGCTACGAGAAGAACGGCGGCTTTGTGGGGGCCCTGGTGGGCCGCTACGCCAACCGTATCGCCGGGGCTTCCTGCCTCATCGACGGCAAGCGGGTGGCTCTGGAGCCCAGTGAGGGTACCAAGCAGCTCCACGGAGGGGTCAAGGGCTTCAGCTACCGGGTGTTCGGCGCGGAGATCACCGGCGAGAGTCAGCTCACCCTCACCTATACCGCTGCCGACGGCGAAGGTGGCTTCCCGGGGACGCTAACCCTGCAGGCCACTTACACCCTGACGGAAAACGCTCTGCGGCTGCGCTATGAAGCGGTGTGCGATAAAACTACTTACTGCAACATCACCAACCACAGCTACTTCAACCTCAACGGCGGCGGTGACGCCATGGGTCACCGGCTGTGGGTGGCGGCCCACCACTATACCCCTGTGTGGGAGGACAGCATTCCCCTGTGCATGGCGGAGTCCGTGGAGGGGACACCCTTCGACTTCACCGTTGAAAAGACCTTGGGGCGGGATATCGGCGCGGACTGCGTACAGCTGAAGAACACCGGGGGCTACGACCACAACTTTGTCCTGGATCCGGCCCAGGGCCTGCGCCCGGCGGCCCGGCTCACCGGGGAGAAGAGCGGCATCGTCATGGAGACCTGGACGGAAAAGCCCGGCATCCAGGTCTACGCCGCCAACTTCCTGGAGACCGACGACCAGACCAAGACCGGCGTGCCCTACGGGAAGCGCCAGGCGGTGTGCCTGGAGACCCAGTTCTTCCCCGACAGCCCCAACCATCCGGAGTGGGGGGATATCCTTCTGCGGCCGGGCAAACGGTACGACTACACCACGGAGTACCGTTTCAGCGCCATACAGGAGGGGTGAGAAAATCCGCCCGGCGGCAGGAACTTTCCCCGCCGGAAAACCGTCTATAAAAAAGAAGAAGAGAACCTTAAACGAACCTTAAAAAATGATGCACATTTGATGCATCTCCGAAACGTTCTTTTCACAATGCTGTGGTAGGATTGGCCCATAAGTTGAGTGTGTGCTCTTACTGATGGGAACCCTGCCCGGGTAAAATGACGATCAGATAAGAAGGGAAGGAAGAAAAGATGATGAAACGCAGAATGCTGTCATGGCTGATGGTGCTGGCGATGCTGTGCACCCTGGTCCCCACCGCCTTTGCGGCGCGCAGGAATGCGGATGAGATGGACATCAAGATCAAGAATGCCGAGGCCGACGATGACGATACCTATTATTTTGATGAGGTGTATGACAAGATCGCGGATGAACTCGGATATGAGGATACAAAAAGAGAATATTTTGCCATGTTCTTTGATGAGGATGATGAGACCGATCTGTGCTACGATGACGATGAAGACCCTGAGGATGGCATCGATCTTTACTATGCAGATGATCTCTATCTGGATGTTGATCCCGATGACGACCAGTGGGAAGGCAGCTACGAGGTCTATGATTATGATTACGATGATGGTGATGATCCGGTCCTCACTGGCGACATCATCATCTACTTCGACGGACGTAGCGGCGACTACGATGTGGAGCTGACCTGGGCTTACGAAGAGGACTACTACTTCGATGACGACGAAACCGAGGAAGGTGTGTCCGTCTACGAGGCCATCGACGACATCGTGGCAGATGAGCTGAGTTCCGCCAAGCAGAAGCGGATCGACGACTACTACTTTACCGCCGACAGAAACAGCGACGATGTGGCGGATCTGGAGTACGACGAGGACGAGGAGATGTGGTATCTGAGCATCAACGACTCCGGTACCTGGACCGGCACCTGGATCGCCTATGAGGACGTCGATGGAGACGGCGAGTACAGCAGCAGATATGATGAAGATATTCTCTCCGGCGACATCGCCATCGAGGTCACCACGGAGGCTGCCTCCGGCGGCGACATCATCTACACCGCCACCGTGGACGACGACGTGACTCTGGACGCGGCCGACTTCGAGGACTTCTGGGAGGATGAGTACTCCAAGGGCACGCTGGAGTATGTGACCTTCGGCTCCGTCAGCAGCCGCCAGGGCTACCTGGTGGACGAGGACGGCGACGATATTTCCAGCAAGGACAAGTGCTATGTGGACCCCGGTCGGAACGACATTGATCTCGACTATGTCACCTTTGAGCCCAAGAAGGGCTACACCGGTCCCGTGTCCATCAGCTTCACCGCCTACGGCACCACCAGCTCCAGCTCCAAGACCAACAAGGAGCTCAAGGGCACTCTGACCATCCTCTACACCGAGGGTGAGCCTGAGACCATCACCTACAATGTCCAGAGCGGCTCTGTCACCCTGGACGGCGACGATTTCCTGGACAACTACAAGGACACCATGGGCACCTCCGC
>CALWYI010000043.1 GCA_944385715.1 uncultured Oscillospiraceae bacterium
CCCGGCACAGCCCGCAGTACATGGCGGAGAAGCGGTCCGTGTCCTCCTGAGAAAGTCTGGCCAGGGATGGCCGCACGTATCCGAACATGGCCCTACAGCTTTCTGACCACCCGGTAGCTGGCCGCGCCGCCCCGCCGGCGCAGCCGCCGGTCCAGCAGCACCGCCAGGGCCAGTCCCGCCGCAAAGCCGATGCCCCCCAGCAGACCTCTCCACCCCTCGCTCAGGCTCCCCGGGAACAGGTAGCCCACAAGGAAGAGGACCACCGGCCCCAGGTACACCAGGGCCGCGATGGGCAATATCCGGCCGCTGCGGCTGTACAGCTCCACCCGGTCCCCGGGGGTCAGGTCAAGATCCGTCTCCGCCAGCACCGTTATGGCGCCGGGGGTGGCGCCGCAGCCGCCGCAGCTGGCGCAGTCGTGGCAGCAGGCGCTCTGCCGGGCCACCGTCACCCGGGCCACGCCCGGACCCGGCACGGCGGCCACCGTCGCTGTCTGTGTCATGGTCTCTCCCCCTAGGATCTGATCTTGCAGGCCACGGAACAGGGCCCGATGGCGCCCACGTTCTCATAGCCGTCCACAAACACGATGGCGGGCACATAGTAGGTGCCGTCGGAGGTGTACTCCGTAAGGTCCACCACCACCCGGATATCCTCGGCGGTCACCGCCTCCACCTCGTCGGCGGGGCCCCGGATCACCACGTCCACCGAGCTGGTGAGCCGGTCGAAGTTCTGACCCTCGGAGAGACCCACGGCGGAGATGTTGCTGACAGACAGGGCCTTGGTTGCCAGATCGTCATTAAAGTTGATCGTCAGCGTTACCGTTGTAAAGCCGCTGAGGTTCACCGTCCCGGCGGGCAGGGTCACATCCAGCTCCATCTCCGTGTCGGACAGGAGGGAGGCCAGATTGATCTCGCCCAGGACAATGTCCTCCTTGTTCTCAAGGCTGGCGGCCTCGCCGGCCACCTCGATGGTATTGGTGCTCAGCTTCCAGTCCACATCCTCCAGCCGGGAGCCCGGACCATCCTTGAATTTTACCGTCAGGTTCAGGGTCTTGATGAGATAAACCGGAGCCTCGATCTGGATCTGATTGTCCGAGACGATAAGGCCCTCCTTATCCACCTCCTGGCCGTCGGCGTCCAGAAGCTGGTAATCAAACTCCCGGGAGATGGAGGCCTTGGCCCCCGTGAGGTCCAGAGACACCCGGGCCGAGGTGACCCGACTCACGTCCTCCTCCTGGCCGCTGACCGTAAGGCTGGCGGGATCGATGGTCAGCCGCTCCGCCATGTAGATATAGCCCTCCGACGCCTCGCCGGACACAGCGATCTCCACCGGCACCGTCTTGGTGTACAGCTCCGTCACCTCTACCGTCACTGTGGAGCGGGAGGCCCGGTCCTGGGATATCTGGCTTTGATCCACCTCGTCGGGGAACAGAACCGTATAGGTGCAGGGATAGGTCCCCACCGCGGTGATGCCGACAAGGTTCACCTGCACCCGGATGTCCTCCTTTTTCAGGTTGGAGATCAGAAGCCGGGGGCCGCTGAGCTCAAGGTCGATGGTGACCTCCTCGTCCTGCACCAGCATCAGTCCCCGGCTGGGCAGAACATCCTCCGCGCCGATGAACTCGATGGGGATGCGGTAAAACGTCTCTGAAATTCTGGAGCCCTGCTCGTTGTCCACAAACAGCCAGAACAAAACCGCCAGCAGCAGGGACAGCGCGATATAAAGGACCTTGTTGACTTTTTCATTCATCTTTGTTCTCACCGTCCTTCTTCACCTTGGGCAGAAGCCCCAGGAGGTTGACCTTCTTGGGCTTACTCTCGCTGTCCTCCTCCGCGGAGGGCAGCAGCTCGTTGCGCAGCAGCTGCTCCAGGGTCTCCGTCATGAGGTGCCGCTTGAGCATGCCGCCCACCGCCACGGAGATGGTCCCGGTCTCCTCGCTGACCAGCACCACCACCGCATCGGAGTTCTCGCTCATGCCGATGCCCGCCCGGTGGCGCATACCCAGGTCCCGGCTCAGGTTCACGTTCCGGCTCAGGGGGAGCATGCACCCCGCTCCCAGGACTCTCCCGTCCCGGATGATAGCAGCGCCGTCGTGCATGGGGGCCTTTACAAAAAAGATATTCTTGAGCAGCTCCGAGGACACCTCCGCGTCCAGCTTGGTGCCGCTGCGCAGCACCTCATCCAGCTGGATGTGCCGCTCAAAGACGATGAGGGCGCCGGTGCGGGAGCGGCTCATGTCGCCGCAGGCCTGCACCGTCTGGGAGATGGCGGTCTCCAGCACTTTACGGTCCAGTTGGGGCTTGGCAAAGATGTCCAGCACATTGAAGCGGCTGCTGCCCACCTGCTCCAAAACCCGCCGGATCTCCGGCTGGAACAGGATCAGAAGGGCCAGGATGCCGATATCCACGATGTGGCCCAGGAGGTAGTTGAGCGCCCGCAACCGGCCATAGGACAGCCACAGCGCCAGCAGCACCACCAACACGCCCTTGAGCAGACGCGAGGTATTGGTGCGCCGCACCAATTGCAGCAGGCGGTACACCAGGTAGGCGATCACCAGAATATCCAGCACGTCCCACAAGCTGAGCGATAGGATAAAATTGATGGCAACCTGGGCCGCGTTCGTCAACATGTCCATGGCTTCCCCTCCAATTTCCGTATTCCCATAAGTACTCTTATTCTAATATAACTTCGGTGAAAAAGCAACAAATACCAGGGGCAATTTTTGACCAATCCGTAAACTTTCCAAGGGGGAGAGAGGGTATTCCCCCCTCTCCCCTGCCGCAGGTCCCTCTACAGCGCCGCCAGGAGCCGGAGCACCTGCTCCACCTCCTCCATGGTGTTGAACACGGAAGCGGAAAAACGCAGGGTTCCGGTCTCCAGGGTCCCCGCCGTCATGTGGGCCAGAGGCGCGCAGTGAAGCCCCGCCCGCAGGGCCACGCCCCGCTCCGCCAGCCGGGCTGCCAGCGCCTCCGGATCCTCCCCCAGGGGTACCGCCGAGAGGACCGAGCTCTCCGTTCTCCTGTCCCGGAACACCCGGAAGCCGCCCAGCCGCTCCAGGCCGTCCCCCAGGGCCGCCATGATCTTTCCCTCCTGCCGTGCGATGGAGGCGACGCCCCGCCCCCTCACAAAGCGGATGCCCTCCAGCAGGCCGGCCACGCCGTGGACGTTGTGGGTCCCCGCCTCCAGCCGATCCGGCAGAAAATCCGGCATCTCCTGCTGGCGGGAGAGGCTGCCGGTACCGCCCTCCAGCAGCGGCCCGGGCGTCTGTCCCTCCCCGCAGAGGAGAAGGCCGGTGCCCTGGGGGCCGTAGAGTCCCTTGTGGCCCGGCATAGCCGCGTAGGCCGCCCCCCAGCCCATCACATCCACCGGCAGGATACCGGCGGACTGGGAGGCGTCCACGATCAGGGGGATCCCCCGCTCCCGGCAGAGGGCCGCGACCTCCTCCACCGGCAGGGCGTAGCCGAACACATTGGAAACATGGGTGCAGACCGCCGCCTTCACCTCTCCGGTCAGGGCCCGGGCAAACCCCTCCGCCATCTGCTCCGGGTCAAAAAGCCGCCCGTTGACCACCTTCACCGTCACATCCCCGATGGCGGTGAGGGGCCGGGTGACAGCGTTGTGCTCGTAGCCGGAGATCACCACCGTGTCCCCCGGCTTCACAAGGCTTTTGATGGCGATGTTCAGGGCGTGGGTAGCGTTGCAGGTGAAAACCACATTCTCCGGCCGGGCCACATGGAACAGCTCCGCCGCCTCCGTCCGGCAGCTGAGCATCACCTCCGCCGCCCGGCGAGCCGCCGGGTGGTCTCCCCGACCGGGGGTGGTCACGGTATTGATGGCCTCCGCCACCGCCCGGGCCACCGCCGCCGGCTTCTGCAGCGTGGTGGCCGCACTGTCAAAGTAGATCATTTTTGCCCCTCCATAGTCAAATTGTCTCCGCTCCGGCGGGCGCGGGAGGACACTGCTGTCCCCCGCCTGCCCGGAGAGCGCTGCCGGGAAAAGCAGAAGGCCGGGCCGCCGGCCCGGCCTTCCTCTATATCGTTACCTCATGGTGAGCTCCATCACCAGCGGAGTAAAATGCCCGCATAGGCGGCAATCCGCCCGCTTTGAGAATCTGGACCGCCGTCTGATATTGATTGGTACCCACGCGGACGGCATAGCTGCAGCCCCGGTCCGTAAGGCCGGCAGGGGCCCGGTAGTAGGGCGCGGAGATGCCGGAGCGCTCCAGCAGGGCGCTCATGCGCTGGGCGTGGGTGATGGAGCGGCAGAGCAAAAGATAGTATGGCAATGCCAACGCCTCCCCTAGGAACATTGTATGCCGCTCGCCGCCGAAGGTGCCTCGCCGGCCTTTGCGCGCGGAGCAAAACCCGGCGGCGCTCTCCCCCGGTCCAAACGCACCGGGAGGGCCCTCCGCCGCCTGGCAGAGAGCCCTCCCGCTCCTATGGTGTCATTGTCCCGTCCCCGCGCCGCCGGACGGCGGGAACAGGGGCCGCCTCAGTTCTGGCGCTCCACCAGAAGGGCCACCGCATGGGCCGCCATGCCCTCACCGGTGCCGGTGAAGCCCAGGCCCTCCTCGGTGGTGGCCTTCACGCTGACTTTCGTGACGGAAATCCCGAGATCAGCGGCAATATTCGTCCGCATGGCTTCGATATAGGGGGCAATCTTCGGCCGCTGGGCCACCAGAGTCACATCCACGTTGCCCACGGCGTACCCCTCCTGCTCCAGCAGCACCGCCACCCGGCGCAGGAGCTTGCGGCTGTCGATGCCCCGGTAGCGCTGGTCGCTGTCGGGAAAGAGATGGCCGATGTCCCCCAGGGCCGCCGCACCCAGCAGGGCGTCCATCAGGGCGTGGAGCATCACGTCCGCGTCGGAGTGGCCCAGAAGCCCCTTCTCCCAGGGGATGGTCACGCCCCCCAGGACCAGAGGCCGCCCCTCCGTCAGGCGGTGAACATCGTAGCCGTAACCGATCCTCGGCGTCATGGCCGCTCCTCCTCCCTCCGCTGCAAAATGGCCGCCGCCAGAGCCAGGTCCTCCGGCGTGGTGATCTTGATATTCTCGTAGGAGCCATCTGTCAAGTAAATTTCCTTGCCAATCCGTTCCACCGCAGAGCAGTCGTCGGTAATAGGGATACCCCCGTCCACCGCCGCCTGGAGCGCTGCCCGCAGCAGCGCGGCGTCGAAGACCTGGGGGGTCTGGATGGCCCGCAGGGTCTCCCGGTCCAGGGTGGAGACCACCTTTCCCTCCGCCGCCACTTTTATGGTGTCCTTCACAGCCACCGCCGGAGCCGCGGCGTTGGTCCGAAAGGCCAGCTGGATCACGCTGTCGATCAGGGCCGGCTCCACCAGCGGCCGGGCCCCGTCGTGGACGGCGATGAACGCCCCGCCCTCCCGGCACTCCATGGCCGCCGCCAGCACGGAGACCGCCCGGGTCTCCCCGCCGCAGACGATCTTCACCGGCTTGGCAATGCCGTAGGTCCTGCAGAGATCCCCGATGGCCAGCAGGTCCTCCTCCCGGGCGGCCACCACGATCTCATCCACCAGATGGGCCTCGTCCAGGGCCCGCAGCGTCCAGGCCAGCACCGGGACCCCCTCCAGAGGCAGCAGCAGCTTGTTCACGCCGCCCATGCGGCTGGAACTCCCCGCCGCGGCCACCACCGCGCTGCAGAAGGGGTGGGACGGCTTTTCCGATCCAAAGAGCTTCCTCAAGAATTGTTTCATACAACCTTCTCTCCCGACATGGCGGCGTTGACACAGCGCTCCACCGCCTCATATTCCCGGCCCAGGGCCAGAACGATCTCCGAAATCAGAATCTGCTTTGCGGTGTGGAGCATCTTCCGCTCCCCGGTGGAGAGGCCCTGCTGGCTGTCCCGGCAGGCCAGCCCCTTGATGACCCGGGCCACCTCGTAGAGGTCCCCGCTCTTCAGCCGCTGCAGATTTTCCCGGTAACGGCGGTTCCAGTTGGCGGTCATCTCCGTCTCCATTTCCGGCAGAGCGGACAGGAGCGCCAGGATCTCCTCCCGGTCCGACACCCGCCGCAGGCCTACCGCGCCGCTGGAGGCGGTGGGGATCTTCAGCACCAGGCCGCCCACGGGCATGCGGAAGACATAGTAGTCCTGGACAGAGCCGGCCACCTTCTCCCGGACGATATCCGCGATGATCCCCGCGCCGTGCATGGGATGCGCCACCTTGTCCCCTATGCAAAACATATTCTGCCCACCTTTCCCTCCAGAACACAACCTGCCCGCAGCCCCTCCGCCGCCGTACGGACACACTATCAGATTAATTGTACTCTGTACCCGGTAAAATTGCAAGTTCTATTCCCGAAAGGGGGATTTCCTCCACCAAAGGAGAGCGACAAAAAACAGGCAGGCAGCGGATGCGCTGCCTGCCTGTCGTACTGTCTCCATATCGCGGCATTACGCCGCCGGGGTTCTTACTCCGCTTCCTCGTCAGCGGCGGCGGGAGCGGGCGCCAGCAGAGCCCGGATGGACAGGGAGATCTTCTTCTTCTCCTCATCCACAGCGGTGATCTTGGCGTCCACGATCTGGCCCTCGCTGAGGACATCGCCGGGCTTCTCAATCCGGCGGTCAGCGATCTGGGAGATGTGGATGAGGCCGTCCACACCGGGGACCACCTCGGCAAAGGCGCCGAACTGCATCAGCTTCACGATGCGCACGGAGGCCACATCGCCCACCTTGTAGGTGTCCATGAACACCTGCCAGGGGTTGGTGGAGCGGTCCTTCACGCCCAGGGAGATCTTCTTCTTCTCGGGATCGAAGGAGATGACGTACACCTCCAGCGTATCGCCCACGGACACCACTTCGGAGGGATGCTTGATGCGGCTCCAGGACAGGTCGGAGATATGTACCATACCGTCCACACCGCCGATGTCCACAAACACGCCGTAGCTGGTCATGCTCTTGACCGTACCGGTATAGCGCTTGCCCACCTCGATCTCAGCCCACACGGCGGCAGCGGCGGCCTGACGGGCCTCCTGCTGCACGGCCTTGATGGAGCCGACAACGCGGCGGCGGGCCCGGTTGACCTCGGTAATGCGCAGGGAGACCTTCTGCTTGAGCAGCTGGCTCATGGCCGCGTCGCGGGGCAGACCGGACTGGGAGGCGGGGATGAACACCCGCACGCCCTTGACGGACGCCACGATGCCGCCCTTGTTCTCCTCGGTGACGACGCCCTCCAGGACCTCCTTGCTGTTGCAGGCCTCCTCGATGGTCTCCCACACCTTGGCCACATCCAGGCGCTTCTTGGAGAGGGTGGCGTAGCCCTCGATATCGTTGACACGGATGACGAACAGCTCCACCTCGTCGCCCACCTTGACCACGTCCTCAGGCTTCATGGTGGGATCGTCGGTCAGCTGGTCCACAGGGATGTAACCGGCCTGCTTGCAGCCCAGGTCCACGTGGACTTCCGTGGGGGTAATGGCGGTGACTACGCCGGTTACCTTATCTCCTGTATTTAAAGTATTGGTATACTGTTCAAACATTTCGGCAAAATTTTCCATGCCTTCGCCAGGGATTTTTTCTTCACTCATCGTCTTTTTGACCTCCTTTATGATGCTCGCAGGCGTGGAGGCCCCCGCCGTCAGTCCAACCACGGAGCAGCGGGACAGGGCCTGCCTGGGAAGCTCGTCCGCGCTTTCGATCTGGAAAACCCGGGAGCAATGCTGGCGGCAGATGTCTGTCAGATGCTTCGTGTTGGCGCTTTTCGGATCGCCAACCACCACCATAACGTCCACTTTGGCGGCAATTTCCGCCGCCTCCGTTTGTCGTATATGCGTAGCACTACATATTGTATCAAATATTTTCAGATTTGTACACAGTTTTTTTAGAAAATTCAAAGAACTTTCCCAAACGTCCCGGATGAGGGTGGTCTGCGCCACCACCGTCAGGGGCAGATTTGCCGCCTCCGGTGTGGAAGAAAGCCAGTGCGCCACCTCCTCCGGACCCCGGAACACCAGCAGGTCCCGGCACCAACCGGCTACGCCCAGGACCTCCGGGTGGCCGGGGTCGCCGATCATGACGCACCGGCGCCCCTCCCCGTCCGCCTGGGACACGATCTTGTGGACCCGGGCCACCTTGGGACAGGTGGCGTCCACCACGGCGGCCCCCCGGGCCTCCAGGGCCTCGTATACCGCACGCCCCACGCCGTGGGCCCGGAGCAGGACCCTGTCCCCCGCCTCCGCCTGGGCGGGATCATCGATGAGCAGCATCCCCTGCTCCCGCAGTTTGGCCATCACGTGGTCGTTGTGGATCACATGGCCCAGCATCCGGGGACGCGCCGCCGAGGCGGCCAGTTCCTCCGCCATCCGCACCGCCCGGTCCACTCCGAAGCAGAAGCCGGCGCTCTCCGCCTGGATCACCCGCATGCCTTCGCCTCCGACAGGGCGTAGATCCTGGAGAGGATCTCCTCCGCCGCCTGGTGGTTCTCCTCAGGCGTTGGCCGCCGCCCGGCGATGACCGGGCTGTAGGGCTCGCCGAAAACCACCGTGGTCCTGTGGAAGAACTTGTGTTTCCCGCCGCAGTAGATGGGGACCATGGGCGTTCCGGTCCGGGTGGCCATGACGGTGACGCCGCCCTTGGCGTCGGTCTCCCCCTGGTGCTCCACCCGGGTGCCCTCGGGGAACACCAGCAGCCGCCGGCCGTCGGTGAGGGCCTTCATGGCGGTCTTCATGGCGGTGAGGTCGTTCCCGCCCCGCTTCACGGGGAAGGCCCCCAGCTTCCGGATCAGCCAGCCCAGGCCGGGGATGCGGAACAGGGAGTCCTTGGCCATGAAGGAGAGCCTCGAGTCGTTTGGCAGACAAACGGCGATGAGCACCGGGTCCCAGGCGCTGGCGTGGTTGGCGCACAGCAGGGCCCCGCCCTCCGGGATGTTCTCCAGCCCCTCCACCCGGTGGGGGAAGAGGAGGGACAAAATGGGTTTTACAAAAATATAGGCAATATGGTAGAAACGGTTCATTGGCCCAAGCGCTCCTTAATGATCTCGAGAATCTGCCGCCGGCTCTGCTCGAAGGTGTTGCCGGTGGTGTCCAGCCGGATGGCGTCCTCCGCCGGGCGCAGGGGCGCCGCCGCGCGGCTGGCGTCGTTGTGATCCCGCTGGCGGATCTCCTCCAGCAGCTCGTCAAATTCCTTGGGGGTGCCCCGCTCCCGGAGCTCCTCCCAGCGGCGGCGGGCCCGGTCCTCCACGCTGGCGGTGAGGAAGATCTTCACCTCCGCCTGGGGCAGCACCACCGTGCCGATGTCCCGCCCGTCCATCACCACGCTGCCCTTCCGGGCCATATCCCGCTGCATATCCATCAAAAAGGCCCGCACCTCCGGGATGGCGGACACCCGGGAGGCGTACATGGAGATCTGGGGCAGCCGGATCTCCTTCGTCACATCCTCGCCGTTGAGGTACATCCGCTGGAGGCCGTCGCCGTCGTACCCCATGGCGATCTCGATGTGGGGCAGGAGGGCGCAGACCGCCTCCTCCGCGGCGGGGTCGATCCCCTGTTTCCAGGCGCAGTAGCCCACGGTGCGGTAAATGGCGCCGGTGTCCACATAGACCGCCCCCAGCTCCCGGGCGACGCTGCGGGCCAGGGTGCTCTTCCCCGCCCCGCTGGGGCCGTCGATGGCCACGGCAAAATGCTGTTTCTCTTCCATATTGATTCCTCTCCTCCGCCTCAGTCCGACCAGGCGGCCCGGGCCGCGGACTCCCCGGCCAGATGGCCGGTGGACCAGGCGATCTGTAAATTGAAGCCGCCGGTGTAGGCGTCCACATCCAGCACCTCTCCGGCAAAATACAGCCCCGGCATGAGCCGGGACTCCATGGTGGAGGGATTTATCTCCCCCACCGCCACGCCGCCGGCGGTGACGATAGCCTCCGCCACCGGCCGGGGGCCGGTGATCTCCACCGGCAGGGCCTTGAAAAGCCGCAGGACCTGCTCCCGCTGCTCCCGGGTGATCGCGTGGACCTTCTGCCGGGGGGCGATCCCCGTCAGGTCCACGAAGGGCTCGATGAGCTTCCGGGGCAGCAGGTCGTCCAGGGCGTTGACAAAATCGCTGTTGGGCCGCTTCTGGAAATCTCCCAGCAGCCGTTTATCCAAAGCGGCCATATCCAGGGCGGGCTTGAGGTCGATCTCCAGCCGGTAGCGCTTCTCCCCGAAACGGCGCATATGGGCGGAGGCGGAGAGCACCAGGGGACCGCTGACCCCGAAGTGGGTAAAGAGCATCTCCCCCAGCTCCTCGTAGAGCTTCTTCCCGTCCTCATAGGCCCGCAGCGTCACGTTCCGGAGGCTCAGGCCCTGGAGCCGGGGACACAGGTCCCCGGCGGCGCACAGGGGCACCAGGGAGCCCCGCACCTCCGTCACCGTGTGGCCCGCGGACCGGGCCAGGCGATAGCCGTCCCCGGTGCTGCCGGTGAGGGGGTAGGACACCCCGCCGGTGGCCACGACAACCCGGGGAGCCTCCCGCCGCCCGTGGGCGCAGACCACACCCCGGAGGACGCCGTCCTCGATGAGCAGGGCCTCCGCCCGGTCCCGGACCAGGTCCACGGAGAGGGCCCGGAGGTACTTCTCCAGGGCGGCGCTCACGTCAAAGGAGCGGTCGGACACCGGGAACACCCGGTTCCCCCGCTCCGTTTTCAGCGGCACGCCGTGGTCCTCAAAAAAGCGCATCACATCGCCGGGATCATAGCGGGAAAAAGCGCTGTATAGGAATTTCCCATTACAGAGCACCTTGCTCTGCAGCTCGGCGGCGGAGCAGTTGTTGGTCACGTTGCACCGGCCCTTGCCGGTGATATTCAGCTTTTTGCCCAGCCGCTCGTTGGGCTCCAGAAGGCAGACCCGGGCGCCGTTCTCCGCGGCGGCGATGGCCGCCATCATCCCCGCCGGGCCCCCTCCGATCACGATCACATCATGCGTCATCGCTCTGTCCAAACACACCGTATTCCTCCCAGATCCCCTCCAGACGGTTGAAGATCTGGGACACGTCCGCGTCCTTCCGGTGGCCCGCCGCCACGATCAAAGCGTTGAGCAGGCTCAGCGGCGCCACCAGGGAGTCTACAAAGGAGATCATGTCGCTGCTGGCCAGGAGGGACACGGAGGCCATGGGGTACAGGGGCGAGAGGGCGCTGTCGGTGATGGCCACCACATCCGCTCCCCGGTCGTGGGCGAAGCGGACCCCCTTCACCGTGGACTGAGAGTACCGGGGAAAACTGATGCCGATGAGCACGTCCCCCGGCCCGATCCGCAGGATGCTCTCCAGAATGTCCCCGGCGCTGTTGCTGGTGACCAGGGTCACATTGTCAAAAATCAGGTGGAAATAGAAGTTCAGGTAGCCCGCCAGGAAGGAGCTGGAGCGGACCCCCAGGATATAGATATGCCTGGCCCCCATCAGCTTATCCACCACCCGCTCAAAGGCGGCGCGGTCCACGCTCTCAATGGCGGCGCGGATCTTGTCCATGTCCGTCTGCAGCACGGTGGTCACCACGTCGGAGCCGAAGAGCCGGTCGTTGGAGGCCCGGATCCGCTGGATGGAGGTGAGCTTGCTGCGCACGATCTCCTGGAGGGCCTTCTGCATGGCGGGGTAGCCGTCGTAGCCCAGCTCCGCGGCGAAGCGCACCACGGTGGACTCGCTGACCCCCACCACGGTGCCCAGCTTGTTGGCGGTCATAAAGGCCGCCTTGTCGTAGTCGGAGAGGATATACCCCGCGATCCGCCGCTGGCCCTTGGAAAAGCCGGTCATATTCTCCTGAATGATGTGCAACACGTCCCTGGTCATCTGCGCCTTCCTCCAGCGTAAAAACTCATTCTCTGCTATCATATACAAGTTTTGCTAAAAGTACAAGAGCCATCTGCCAAATCCCGTAAAATTTGTCACAGCTCCACCGCCTCGCCGGCGTGAAAAAAGTACAGCACCCGCCGCGTCACCGGCAGCTCCAGGATCTCCTCCAGAGCCCTGCTGTAGGCCTGGAGCTGGGGCCGGTACTCCTCCGCCCGCCGGGCAAGGTCCGCCCCGGACACCTGGTCCGTCTTGAAATCCACCACGGTGACGGCACTGTCTCTTATGGCAAAGAGGTCCACCACGCCCTGGAGAAGGATCTCCTCGCCGTCGAGATGGGAATCGTAGTCCCCGGCGGGGACCAGGAGGCTGAAGCGGTACTCCCGCTCCACCCGCTCCGCCTGCCGCAGCTCCGCCGCCAGGGGTGAGGCCAGGAACCGCCCTATGGCGGGCCGGTCCACCGCCCGGGCCTGGTCCTCCGTGAGGAGCCGCCTCTGGAGAAGGTCGTCAATAACGGCGTCCACGTTCCCGTCCAGGGGCAGGTACTGCATCACCAGGTGGACCGCCGTGCCCCGCTCCTCCGCCGTCAGGGGCAGCCTGCCGCTGAGAAACCGGGGCGCAGCCAGGGAGCGGCGCACGTAGGGCCGCCGGGTGTTCTCCGCGATCTCCTGGTCCTTCTCCCGGCCCTTGAGCTGGGTGGCGGTGAGCTTGGTGGGGGCGGTGCAGGCAGCGGCGTGGGGGTAGGCGAAGGCCAGCGCCTCCCGGTCCGGCTCCGGGCCTGGATCAGAGGTCCGCTCCGGCTGTACCTCCGCCTGGTCCCCGGCGGATACAGTTTCCCCGATCTCGTGGAAGGCCACCGTCCAGGGCAGGTCCTCCGTCAGGGACCATGTGCCCTCCTCCATGCCGGCCATAGCCCGGAGACAGGCCGCCTCCCGCCGGGCCAACAGGGGCAGCAGCACCCACTCCGCCATGGACTTG
>CALWYI010000044.1 GCA_944385715.1 uncultured Oscillospiraceae bacterium
CAGCCCGTAGGCCTCTCTCCTCACCGCCGCCCGCAGGGCATTCAAATGAGAGAAAGTGGGCCCGCCGGAGGCATGCCCGGGGCACGGGGCCGGGCAGGCCCCGCAAAAACCAGGGTGCGGTGGCGCGCAGCCCCCGCCAAAGGGAAGAGAAGAGGCAGACGCTCACGCGTCTGCCTCTTCTCCTATGGTGAGATAGACCCCGTGTCCGCAGCCCTCCTCGTCCAGGAGCACCACCTCGTGGGACACGGTCCCGTCGGCCCAGTCCGAGGCGGGATAGAGGGTCCGCTTGACCCCTTCCCCGCTCTCCTCCTCCACAATGAGGAAGGCGGTGTCCGCCGCGGGTACCAGGGCGGGCAGGTCCCCGGTGAGGGGCAGGTCCGTTGTGTTCACCACGCTGCTGTCCCCGGCGAACTCCACCACCCGCAGGCCGGTGAGCCGGGGGGTATAGGATACCCACACGGAGACGCTGATGCTGTCGGTGCGGCTCTCCCCGTTTTCCGTGTAGGTATACGTTGCGTCGCTGGAGAAGCCCATGCCGGAGCCGCCTCCGCCGTAGCTGTTGCCGCTGCCGTCCAGGTACACCGTCTGGCCGTCGGCGGTCTCAAAGACCCGGTAGGCATGCCAGACACCGGCATCATAATGAGAGTCCCAGTCCGCCGGCGCGTCCAGGGGCGGCCCCCACCAGATCACCCCGGAGGCGGTCTCCGCAGTGCCCTGGTCGCTGCTGTTGAGGGTGGTGCCCTCCTCGCCGGGGGACATATTGGACACCACCTGGGTTACGGGACCGTAATCCTCCTGCTTATGGCGGATAAATAGGGAGTAGCCGGTAAGGCCGGGGAAGGTGAGGTCCCCGGTGTCCGGGTCCTCCTCCCCCAGCAGCACCTTCTGGGGGATGGTCAGCGCGCCGTATTTCCCGATGTCCAGGGAGGTGGTGCCCATCTCCACCAGGTTGGGGTTGCTGCTGAAGGTATCGTAGGTGCCCGGAGGACTGTAGACCACGTAAAACCCGATCCAGCGGTCCTCGAAGGCGGTCTTCTGCTCCGGCCGGGCCAGGGAGCAGCCGGTGAGAGCGGTCAATACCGCCGCCAGCAGCAGACACAGCAGTTTATTCCTCATGTTCGTCCTCCAGTCTGCCGTCGAAGCGGAGGATATCCCCCACGTCGCAGCCAAGGTAGTAGCAGATGCGGTTGATGGTGTGGAAGCGGACGCCGTTGGCCTTGCCGGAGCGGAGAATGGAGAGGTTGGCCTCGGTGATGCCCACCTGGGCGCACAGCTCCTTGGCGGTGACGCCCCGCTCCTTCAGAATTTCGCTGAGATGTACCGTAATGGCCATGGTCCGCCTCCTATATGATGGAGTCGTTGTCCTCCCGGAGGGCCAGCCCCTGCCGCATCCAGCGGCTGAGGAGGAACATGGCCCCCGCCAGGGCCAGGGGCAGGAGGCTCAGCTCCACCTGGAAGTCCACCCTTACCAGGAGGGAGAAAAAGGCCAGCTGGAGAAGGTTCACGGTGAGGGCCAGGATCACCGCCGCCTCCGCCGCCATGCGGCAGGCCAGGGCGGTGCGGTCACAGAGCTGGGCGGTGTCCTGGGAGAAGGGCTCCCGGCCTCCCGCCTCCACCAGCCGTCCGCCCCAGAGGAGGGCCGCCGCTCCCAGCAGGTAGGGCGCCGCCCGCAGCACCTCCAGCACCGCCAGCATGGCCAGGGTAACCGCCACATTCCCGGTGTTTCCGGCCTGGACGCTGTCGGCGGCGGCGCACCAGGCCGCGGCCCGGGAAAAGCCCGCTCCGAAGGCCAGCAGGAAGGCGCAGCCGGTGAGGAGCACCCCCACCGCCGCCGCCAGCCGCTCCCCTGGAGCCTCCGCCAGTGCCCGCAGAAAGGCCAGCACCAGCCACGTCACCGCCGTGGCCGCCATCACCCCCAGCTGGCCCACCGGCAAAAAGGGGGCGGCCAGGCTGTCGATGAGGGTGGGGTTCACGGCGTAGTAGATCAGGGCAAAGAGCTGGGGGATCAGCAGGACCAGTACCCAGTCCTCCCCCGCCTTCCGCTTCCGCCGCAGCAGCAGGAAGGGGATCAGGGGCAGCAGGGACACCACCAGGGTGATGGCCCAGGCGGCGGCATTGCCGCCGGTCCCCGAGAGGGACAGCCCCCGCAGGGCCTGCCCCAAAGCGTTCACCGGGGCGGCAAAGGTCTCATAGGTCATTTCCCCGGGAAAGGCCAGGGCCAGCACCGCCCCCAGCAGAGCAAAGCCCAGGGTAAAATACATTTTTTTGGTAATGGATGTCTGTTCCATAGGGCACCTCCCAGTGCTGTTGTGTCGTTATCGGCCGATGGTGAGGTCCACGCCCCACCCGCGGCCATCCTCGTCCAGCAAAATCACCTGGTGGACCACCGGCTCCTCCTCTGCCAGGCTGTAGCTGGTGCGCTGTACGCCTTCGGCGCTCTCCTCCTCCACCGCCACCCAGGCGGTGTCCGGCCCCACCGTGACGGCGGGCAGTTTCTCCGACAGAGGCAGGTCCGTGGTGCGGAGGGGCCGGTTGTCCCCGTCAAATTCCACCACCCGCAGGGCGGTGAGCCGGGGCGTATATTCCATGGCCACGGTCATGGAGAGGGTGTCCGTGCGGAGCGTTCCATCGTCGTCCCGGTAGGTGTAATCGGACTGATGGAAGACGCTTCCGCCGGAAGTGAAGGAATAGGAGGGTGTGTCGGCGTCCAGATAAAACCCGCCTGCCGGGGTGCGGTACACCAGGCAGGGGAGCCAGCCGCCGCCGTCCTCCTGCTTGTCCCAGTCCGCCGGGGCGTCCAGAGGCGGCCCCCACCAGACGGCGCCGGAGACGGAGAAGCTGTCGCCCTGCTCCGAGGAGGACACCCATGATTCCCCTGGCCCCGGAGACATTTCGGTAACGCTGGGGACGGTGATGCGCTCATCCTCCCGTCCGAACATCAGCAGCGCCGATCCGGTCATATCCGGAAAGGTAATCGTCCCGGTCGTCTCGTCCCACTCCCCCCAGACGATCCCCTGGGGGCGGTGGGAGCCGGCCCCGGAGCCAACGGCGTCCCGGGGCTCGTAGATCATGTAGTAGCCCACCCAGCGATCCGCCCCGGCGCTCTCCCGGACCGGCTGGGCCAGGGCGCAGCCGGTGAGAAGGGTCATGGCCGAGGCCAGGACCAGACACAGCATTCGTCGCTTCATGGTATCGCTCCCTTCTGAGGGCGGGACGCCCTCGTGCTGGAAATTATTGTTTTACAATAATTTTCTAAAGACACCGTAGCACAGAAATTATTGTTTGTCAATAATTTTTTAGGGCTTCACCCCGTAGGGCTGATGCGCTCTCCGCCGGGCGGGAACGCAGCGGGGGGCTCCGCCCCGTAGGGCTGATGCGCCCTTCGCGGGCGGGCGGGAAAGAAAACGGGCCTGCTCGGCCCCGAACTCCGGTGGTTCTGAAGCCAGCCGCTTCGAACCTTGGCCTCCGGGGCTCCCCAGCCCAGGCTGCCCTCTCTGCCGCCTGCGGCGGCATTCACCTTGCGCCCCGGACCCGGGTAACTTTTTGTACGCACAAAAAGTCACCAAAAAAGCGCCGGGAGACCCGGACCCCCTTGTTTGCCTAATCGGTCACTATAAAATTTGATACTGCCCTGCCACTGAAATCCCTTTCTTTTTCATCTAATCTGTGGCGGGTATCTTTTCCAACTTCGGCTGACGCCCTGTTAAAGAGACAGGCGAATCTGGTTTTCTGTAAATAGAAACAATCTTCATCCCGAGGGGCGACAGCCGAAGTGGGATACCCACCGCACCGATTACGAGGGGGCCGGAGGCAAAAAGGTGCTTCAGTGGCAACCAGGCATCTCTTTTGCAGGTGTCCGATTGGACTAACAACGGGGGTCCGGGGTCTCCCCGGCGGTTTTTCCGCCCACTTTTGGGCGTCCAAAAGTGGGCCCGGGGCGCGGGGGCGGAGCCCCCGCTGGAAAGTAGTGGGGCCCGGGGGCGCGCAGCCCCCGACAATAAGCACCGGGGTTGAACAATCCCGCCCCATGGGCTATAATACCTAGTACTTATACCCGCCGGGGGCCGCCCCGGCCCACCCAACACGAAAGAGGAGGCACCGCCATGAAGTGGCTCGCCATACACATCGACACCTCCCCCGCCGGACTGGAGCCGGTATCCGCTATGCTGGAGGACCTGGGCATCGAGGGCCTGGTCATCGAGGACGAGGGGGATTTCCGGGATTTCCTGGAGCACAACCGCCAGTACTGGGACTACGTGGACGAGGAACTGGACCGCTCCATGGCCGGCAAGTGCCGGGTCACCTTCTACGTGGAGGTCGGCGACCAGGGCTTCACCACCGTGGCGGCGGCCCGGATCGCCATGGCGGACCTGAAGAAGGCCCACCCCGAATACGCCCCCCTCATCATGACCATAGACGGCATCGAGGACGCGGACTGGGAGAACAACTGGAAGGCCTTCTACAAGCCCATGGAGATCGGGGAGCGGCTCATCGTCATCCCCGACTGGGAGGAGGCGGACCCCCGGGGCCGGGTGGCCCTGCGGATGAACCCCGGCCTCACCTTCGGCACCGGCAGCCACGCCACCACCCGGCTGTGCCTGCAGGCCCTGGAGAAGCTGGTGAAGCCGGGCATGAAGGTCCTGGACCTGGGCTGCGGCAGCGGCATCCTCTCCATCGCCGCCCTGCTCCTGGGGGCGGACAGGGCCTTCGCCTGCGACATCGACGAGAAGGCGGTGAACGTGGCCTACGAGAACGCCGCCCTCAACGGCGTGAGGAGGGACCGCTACACCGTCCGCTCCGGGGACGTGACCAGCGACCAGAAGCTCCGCCGGGAGATGGGCGGCGGCTGGGACGTCGTGGTGGCCAACATCGTCTCCGACGTGATCATCGCCCTGGCCCCCACGGTGGGGGAGCTGCTGGCGGAGGACGGCGTGTTCATCTGCTCCGGCATCATCGACGACCGGGCAGAGGAGGTAAAGGGCAAGCTGGAGGCGGCGGGCTTTGCCATTTCGGAGAGCCGTTCCTCCGAGGGCTGGTTCTCCTTCACCTGCCGGATGGCGGAGAGGGGGTAGCGGCGTGCACTACAAGCGGGATTTTGTCATCAGCTTCCGGGAAACCCGGGATTTTTACCTGCGGCTGGCCCTGCGCTCCTGGACCAAGGGGTTCTGGGGCTTCGGCATCGTGGGCGCCCTTGTCACGGCGGTGTACTGGGAGTTCCTGGCCCTGCCCGGCGGGGCGTATCTGGAGGTCCTGGCCGCCGTGATCATGGGCCTGGTGGTGGTGGCCGCCGCCATGCTCTCCATGTGCGTCACCACCTCCCGCCGGGTCAAGCGGGACTTCCGCCGCAGCGGCAGGGACAGCTACGTCCAGCACACCGAAATCGACGGCTTCGGCGTCCGGGTCACCGTGGACAGCCGCCAGGCCAAGGTGGGCTTTGACAAGCTCATGAAGGTGGAGGAGACGGGAAAGGCCTTCTACCTCTACCTGGCCGCCAACCAGGCCTGGCTTCTGCCCAAGGACCAGATGGAGGACCCGGCGTCCGAGTCCGCCGCTCTGCGGCAGATCTTCTCCACCGTCGTCGAGTCCCGGCGGCTGAAGCTGAAAAAGAGCTGAAAGTGCGCGCAAAAGCGCGGGAGATCAGGAGATCTCCCGCGTTTTTATGTTCCAGACGGTTTATCTGTGCCTGCCCTGGAAGAACAGGGCCATGGTGCCGGGACCGGAGTGGTTGCCGATAACCGGGCCCACGTAGTTGATCTCCAGCCGCTCCACCGGGAATTTGGCCTTGATGGCCTCCCCCAGCTCCCGGGCCTCGTCGCCGCAGTCGCCGTGGCTGATGAACACCACCGAGGGATCTACCACCAGCTCCTCCATCTTGTCCACCAGGGCCTTCAGGGAGGCCTTGCGGCCCCGGACCTTGCTCACGGGGATCAGCCGGCCCTCGTCGTCCACGTGGAGCACCGGCTTCATCTGCAGCATGGTGCCCACCAGTGCCGCCGCCGCCGACACCCGGCCCCCCCGTTTGAGGTGGTTGAGGTCGTCCACGGTGAACCAGTGGCAGATGTGGAGCTTGGTGTTCTCCACGTAATCCCGCAGCTCCTCCAGGCCCAGCCCCTCCCCCTTCTTCCGGGCGGCGAGGTACACCAGGAGCCCCTGGCCCAGGGAGGCGCAGCGGCTGTCCACCACCAGGATCTTACTGCCGGGGTGGGCGGCCATCACGTCCTCGGCGGCGATGGTGGCGGACTGGTAGGTGGTGGAGAGGGCGGAGGAGAAATTGATGCACAGGATGTCCTTCCCCTCCTCCACGAGGCGGCCCATGGTCTCCTGGAACACGCCGGGGCTCACGGCGGCGGTGCTGCCCAGCTCACCGGAGCGGAGCCTGGCGTAGAAGTCGCCGGGAGCCATGTCCCGGTTGTCGGGGTAGTTGAAGTAGTCCCCTCCCCCGATGTGGAAGGACAGGGGCAGCACCTCCACCCCCAGCTCCGCCACCATCCGGGCGGAGAAATCACAGCAGCTGTCGGTGAGGATAATATACTCTCGCATAAAACTTGCGCTCCTTTCTCTCGGGAGCGCCCCGGAATACACTCCGGATACGCCCCTCCCAAAACACGCCGGCCCCTACGCGGACGGCGGAATCTCAGCGATACCCCCTGTGGGGAATATACCGTATTATACCACATTCCTCCGCAATGACAAGGTTGCAGATTCCTAACTTTTTCTTAAGTTCCTGTAAAGCTTTGTCGAAAAAGAGGGCAGTCTGTCGGATGGCACGGGCCGGTCCAAGGGGAAGCTTGCGTTCATTTCCGACCGGCTTTGGCGGCGGCGATGAACTCCCGGAAGAGAGGGTGGGCCCTGTTGGGCCGGCTCTTCAGCTCCGGGTGGAACTGGACGCCCACGAACCAGGGGTGGCCCGGCAGCTCCACGATCTCCACCAGCCGCCCGTCGGGGGAGAGTCCCGTGAGGGCCAGCCCCGCCGCCGTGAGCTTCTCCCGGTAGTCATTGTTGAACTCGTAGCGGTGGCGGTGGCGCTCGTCCACGCGCTCACAGCCGTAGGCCGCCGCCGCCCGGCTGCCGGGGACCAGTTCGCAGGGCCAGCTGCCCAGGCGCATGGTGCCGCCCTTCTCCGTGACCCCCACCTGGTCCGGCATGAGGTCGATGACCGGATAGGCGGTGCCGGGGTCCAGCTCGGAGGAGTGGGCCCCGGCGAGGCCCGCAGCGTTCCGGGCAAACTCCACCACCGCCATCTGCATCCCCAGGCAGATGCCCAGGAAGGGGACGCCCGTCTCCCGGGCGTACCGGATGGCGCTGATCTTGCCCTCCACTCCCCGGCTGCCGAAGCCCCCGGGCACCAGCACGCCGTCGCAGCCGGCGAGGAGTTCCGTGGCGTTCTCATCGGTGACGGTCTCGCTGTCGATCCAGCGGATGTCCACCCCCACGCCGTTTTCGATGCCGCCGTGGGTCAACGCCTCCGCCACGGAGAGATAGGCGTCGTGGAGGGCCACATACTTGCCCACCAGGGCGATGGTGACGCTGCCGGAGGCGGTCCTGGCCCGGTGGACCATGGTGGCCCACTCGGTGAGGTCCGGCATGTGGCAGATGAGGCCCAGCCGGCGCACCACCACGTCCGCAAGGCCCGCCCGCTCCAGCATCAGGGGCACCTCGTAGAGGATGGGGGCCGTGAGGTTGGGGATGGCGTTCTCCGGGGGGATATTGCAGAAGAGGGAGATCTTGTCCAGCACCTCCCGGGGGACCTCCCGGTCGCTGCGGCAGAGGATCACGTCCGGCTGGATGCCCAGGCTCAGGAGCTCCTTGGCGGAGTGCTGGGTGGGCTTGCTCTTGAGCTCCCCGGTGCCGGGGATGGAGACGATGAGGGAGACGTGGATGAACATGACGTTGTGCCGCCCCCGCTCCGCCGCCACCTGCCGGATGGCCTCCAGGAAGGGCTGGGACTCGATGTCCCCCACGGTGCCGCCGATCTCCACGATGGCCACGTCCGCCTCCGGCACGTCCAGGGAGTAGATCCGCCGCTTGATCTCCCCGGTGACGTGGGGGATGATCTGGACCGTGCCCCCCAGGAAGTCCCCCCGGCGCTCCCGGCTGAGGATCTCCCAGTAGATCTGGCCCGAGGACACGGAGGAGTTCCGGTCCAGGTTCTCGTCGATGAACCGCTCGTAGTGGCCCAGGTCCAGGTCCGTCTCCGCCCCGTCGTCGGTGACAAACACCTCCCCGTGCTGGTAGGGGCTCATGGTGCCGGGGTCCACGTTGAGATAGGGGTCCAGCTTCTGGACCTTCACCCTGAGGCCCCGCTGCTTGAGCAGCCGCCCCAGGGACGCCGCCGCGATGCCCTTGCCCAGGCCGGAGACCACGCCTCCGGTGACAAAAATGTACTTCACTGCCATAGTATTCCCTCCCCGCGCCCGCGCGCATATCATAGTGGACGGAGCCCACCGGCCCCGCGTTCTCCGGCAACGTCTCCCCCGCCGGAAAAAATAAAAACATAGTTCGGCATTTTACACCGGTCCCCCCGGAAAGTCAAGGGAATTTCCCCGGCTTTCCCGCCCAAAAACCGCAAAAATTTCCGATTCCTTGTTACAGAATTGTAATGCTTTTTCTTCTTCCCTGTGGTACACTGGGGAGACCGGAGGCCCTGGCTTCCCCGCCAGCAGGCCCCCGGCATTTCTTGATCAGTGATCCTGTTTACCAGGATAAGAGAGGAGACTGCTATGGAAGGCAAGCGCGTCATCCAGCCGGAAGTCGGCGAGGAGACGAGGAAGCGGCTTCCCCTGGCCGGTATCATCGCAGCCGTTCTCGCCGCCCTGCTGCTGGGCGCGGCCCTGGGCCTCTGTCTGTACGCCAACGGCTACGGGGACATCTTCCCCGGCGTCACGGTGGGCGGCATCGACCTGGGGGGCATGGACAGGGAGACGGCCCAGGGGGTCCTGTCCGCCAAAATGAATGAACTCACCGACCCCTACACCATCACCATCACCGCCGACGGCCAGGAGCTGGGCGCCTACACCCCCTCCCAGCTGGGAGGCTACACCAACGCCCAGGAGCTGACGGACCAGGCCTGGTCCGTGGGCCGCGCCGACGGCGCCGCCGGCTTCTTCGGCGGCGGACTCTCTCTGGTCCGGGGCCTGGTGGGGGCCGAGATCGATCTCGCCCCCGCCATCCTCTACGACCAGGAGCAGCTGGAGGCCGCCGTGGCGGAGATCGCCACCGGCTTTGACCTGGCGCCCCTGGACGGGTCCTGGGAGCTGAGCCGGGAGGGCCTTTTCGCCACCAAGCACCAGGACGGCCGGGCCCTGGACCGGGAGGCCCTGGCCGCCGCCATCACCGCATCCACCGGCGGGGAGATCGAGGCCACCTGGTCCTCCCTGCCCGCCCAGCCGCTGGACCTGGAGGCCATGGCCGGTGAACTGAGCGCCGAGGCCACCCCCGCCCGCTACGATGTGGAGACCGGCCAGGTGGTGGACGGCACCGTGGGCGTGACGCTGGACCTGGAGGCCGCCCAATTCACCCTGGACGCGGCCCTCAGCGGCGAGACGGTGCAGCTCCCCGCTGAGATCGTCTACCCCGCCGTCACCGCCGAGGAGCTCCAGGAGGTGCTGTTCCGGGATCTGCTGTCCGTGTGCTCCACCAAGGTCAGCGGCACCAGCACCCGGAAGAACAACGTCAAGCTCTCCGGCGAGGCGGTGAACGGCACCGTCCTCAACGACGGGGACATCTTTGACTACAACCAGGTGGTGGGCAAGCGGACCACCGAAAACGGCTACGGCCCCGCCCCCTCCTACATAAACGGGGAGACCGTGGACTCCATCGGCGGCGGCATCTGCCAGACCTCCAGCACCATCTATCTCGCCACCCTGCTGGCAAACCTGGAGATCGTGGAGCGCTACGCCCACCGCTACGCCCCCAGCTACATCACCCTGGGCATGGACGCCACCGTCAGCTGGGGCGGGCCGGAGTTCCGCTTCAAGAACAACACCGGCTACCCCATCCGCATCGACGTAAGCTACGAGAACAGCGAAATCACCGTCAGCATCTACGGCACCAAGACCGACGACATCACTGTGAAGATGACCCGGGACATCATCAGCTCCACCGGCTACCAGACGGAGTACGTGGAGACCGAGGAGCTGCCCTGGGGCACCCAGCAGCAGAAGCAGAGCGGCTACACCGGCTACGAGGTGGTGTCCTACCGGAACCTCTACGACGGCGACGGCAACCTGATCTCCAGCAACGTGGAGGCCAAGAGCAGCTACAAGAGCCGCAACGAGATCATCCTGGTGGGCATCGCCGGGCGGCCCGACGGCACCACCCCCGGCACGGACACCGGCACCGACACCGGCGGGTCCGTGGACACCGGCGGAGAGGCCCCGCCGGTGGAGGACCCGGACGACGAGCCCCCGGCCTGGCTCAATCCAGGCAACTGAGGAAGGACTTCCCCATCAACCCAAGGCGGCGAAGGCAAATGCCTTCGCCGCCCTTTTCACGGTTTTTTCGGGGGGAAATTCTCTTGGTTCTTCCCGCCGGAGTCCCCCTTGCCCCGGGAGAAGAGCAGGACGCCTCCGGCGTACAGGAGAAAGATGCCGAAGGGACGCCGCAGCAGGTCCACATCCAGCAGCATCGCCGCCGCGGCCCCCGTCAGAGCCCCCAGGACCCCGGGCACAGCGGTGCGGCGGAGGGCGGCGGTATCCAGGGCCCCGCTGCGGCGGTGGAAGAGCAGCGCCGCTCCGGCGGCAGGCAGGAAGAACAGCAGATTCAGCGTCTGGGCCTGGCGCTGGTCCACCCCCAGCAGCAGCGTCAGGGCCAGCAGCAGCAGCGTCCCGCCGCCTACGCCCCAGGCGGAGAGGGTCCCGGCGGCCAGGGCGCAGAAAAAGGTGAGCAGCGCCTCCTTCACAGCAGGTACCGCACGCCGCCGTAGACCATGAAGGCCCCCGCCGCCTTCCGGAGAAAGCCTACCGGCACCTTTCCGAAGGTGAGGCCCCCCAGGACGCCCCCCAGCAGTCCTCCCGCCAGGCAGGGGGCCGCCTGCCAGAGGGCCGGGGGCGCGCTCCACAGCCCCGCCGCCGCCGACACCGCGCACATGGGCAGCATGGCCGCCACGCACACCGCGAAGGCCCGCCGGCCCTCCAGCTCCCTTGTCAGCACCGGCAGGAGGACCGTGCCGCCCCCGCCGCCGAAGAGGCCGTTCACCACTCCCGCGGCGGCCCCCGCCAGATACTGCCGGTTCTCCCCCTTCATATGGGTCCCCCCTTTTCCGGACATATGTAGCGGCGGCGGGGCCCCTCTGTCCCGGCTCTGCCGCCGCCGCCTCAGCCCTTGAGCTTGAAGCTCTCGCAGTCCACGCACTGGCACTTGGTGGGGTTGCTCTCGTGGGTGCCCACCTGGATGCTGTTCAGGCCGCAGTACTGCTGGTCCGCGCAGTGGTAGGCGCAGTTGCTCACCGTGCACTTGATGGACCGGTTGGGGGTGCAGGAACCATTGGCGCAGTTGCTCATAGTGAAGATCCTCCCTGTTCCCTTGTTTTTGGCTCTCGCCGGGATTATTGTATCCACCGGGGAGGATTTTATACGACACAGGTTCCGCAGATCGCATGAAAAATTTTTGTTTGCTTATGGGTGGATAAACAGCCCATCCACGGTCATTTCCAGCTCCCGGGCCAGGCGGAAGGCCAGGGACAGGGTGGGGTCGTACTTGTTGTTCTCGATGGCGTTCACCGTCTGGCGGGACACGCCGCAGCGCCTGGCCAGCTCCTCCTGGGAGATCCCCAGCTCACGGCGCCGCTCTCTGATGCAGTTTTCCATATCAGCCACCGTGCCTCTTCTTGATCACCACCAGGGCTACGCAGTAGATGATAGCAGTGACCTCCAACAGGACAAAGGGATTGACGCTCATGTACTGGCCGCGGACAAAATTCTCGATCACGTCCAGGATCAGCGTTCCCACCACCGCCAGCAGCGTCCAGGCACTGGCCTTCCACACCACCACCTGGCCCCGCTCGTCGCCGGGCCGCAGCAGCGTCACCAGCATGACCACATCCATCGCAGCAAAGATCAGCAGCACTGCGATCAGAAAGATCATCGCCCCCAGGGGCATCGCTTCCATCTCCATTGTATCGTCTCCTTTCTGTTTTCCCGGGGCAGCTGCCCTTTAGAAATGTCAAATTCTTTTGACATTTTGGAGTATACACGGTTCAGGATGAAATGTCAAATAGTTTTTACATTTTTTGGAGGCTACGCCCCCACACTCAGTGCTTGCTATTGGGGCCTCCCCGGCCCCGAACCCCGGGGTACTTATCAACGGGGGCTCCGCCCCCGAACCCCGGGGTTGCCTCCGGCGGGCCCACTTTTGGACGCCCAAAAGTGGGCGGAAAAACCGCTGGGGACGCCCCAGACCCCCGTTGTTTGTCCAATCGGACGCCTGCAAGGAGGATACCCAGTTGCCACTGAACCAGATTCATTGGCATCTGATCTGCGGCGGGTTTCTATTCTGACTTCGGCCTCCGGCCCTGTTAAAGGGGTAGATGTATCTGTTTTTCGTGCGACAAGAAACACCCCTCAGCCCGAGGGCCGTCAGGCGAAGTGCGTAGAGCACCGCACCGATCACGAGGAGGCCAGCGGCCTCATGGAAATTCAGTGGCTGCCCGGTATCAATCTCGTAGTGAAAAAAAAAAAAAAAACAGGGGTCCAGGGTCTC
>CALWYI010000045.1 GCA_944385715.1 uncultured Oscillospiraceae bacterium
TCTGCCCCGGCTGATCTCCGCCCAGGCGGAGGGCTGCTGCCCCCTGAACCGGGCCATCGAGACCGGGGAGCCCTGGCACCCCATGGAGGAGAACACCCTGGCGGACTCCATCGCCGTGGGCGTGCCCCGGAACGCGGACAAGGCCCTCATGGCCATCCGGGAGTCCAACGGCCTGACGGTGAACGTCAGCGACGAGGAGATCATGGCGGCCCAGAAGCTCCTGGGCCGGACCTGCGGTGTATTCGGCGAGCCTGCCGGCGTCACCGGCGCGGCGGGCCTCAAGAAGCTCTGCGAGCAGGGGAAGATCCCCGCCGACGCTACCGTGGTCAGCGTGGTCACCGGCAACGGCCTCAAGGACGTGGCCAACGCCATCAAGGCCTGCGGCGAGCCCATCTCCATCCCCAGCGACATGGACCTGCTGCTGAAGGCCTTCGCTGAGAACGGCATCGTGGTGGAGTAAAGGCTCCGGACAGTTGATCGAATAGGGAAGGTCCCCACGCTTTTGTGGGGACCTTTTTCTTGCTTTTTTGCGGAGGAATGGTATAATTAATCTATCAGTATACAGGAAATGGTCGTTTTGCAGTATGAAAAAGACATATTATACGATTACAAAACCAAATCCCGCCGTCCTGTCGGCGGCTTTTCTGATGCTCTGCGCCGCAGTGGTGCGGATCGTCTACTACACCGGCGTCCGGGCTGCGGCGGGGGAGCTGTGGGTCCAGGGGGCGCTGCCGGTGTGCGCGGGGCTCCTCTTTGCCGTGATGCTCTTCACCACCGCCGCCGACCGGCTCTACCGCACGGCGGTGCCGGTGCTGATGGGGTGCGTGTTCTTCGCGGTGAAGGCGGGGGGCTTCTCCCCGGTCCACCGGGCGCTGTGCTGGGTGCTGTACCTGGCGGTGGCGCTGCTGTACTTTCTGACCGTGAGCCGGGGGCTCTGCAAGTGGATCTTCGGCGCCCTGATTGGCGCGGCCCTGGCCTATCATATCGTGGTGGAGGACGCGGTGAACCGGGCGGTTCTGAAGCTGTACACCACGCCCATCCTGCCGGGACGGCCCTTCTGGTGGCACTTTCTGGCGGAGCTGACGGTGCTGATGACCATGGCGGCCCTGCTGCTGACAATAGCGGCCATGGAGCGCCGGGAGGCAGAGGGCTGGAGGCCCACCTGGGGGGACCGCAACGACGGGCGGCGGCTTCGCAGCCTGAGCCCCATCTTCGCCGTCTCCCCCTACATCATGGTCACCCGCAACACCTCCCAGAACTTCATCCGGGACACCCTGGACTGCGCCGCCGCCGATGAGTACATCCGCGCCAAGCGCCGGGAGGGGCTCCAGGGCTTCGGCATGCTCCACGTGGTGCTGGCGGCCTACGCCCGGTGCGTAGGGCAGTACCCCGGCATCAACCGCTTTGTCTCCGGCCAGCGGGTGTACAGCCGCCCGGCCATTGAGGTGTCCCTCACCATCAAGCCGGAGATGAAGGCGGAGTCCCCGGACACGGTGCTGAAGATTGACCTCCGGCCCACGGACACCGCCACGGACGTCTACCGGAAGATCCAGGAGAAGGTGGACGCGGTGAAGAACGCCCCGGCGGACAGCACCAACTTCGACAACCTGGCCCGGGCATTCAACCTGATCCCCGGGGTGCTGCTGAAATTCGTGGTGTGGCTTCTGAACCTGCTGGACTACTTCGGGTGCCTGCCCCGGGCCCTGACCCGGCTGAGCCCCTTCCACGGCTCGCTGTACATCACCTCCATGGCCTCCCTGGGCATCCCGCCCATCTACCACCACCTCTACGACTTCGGCAATGTGCCGGTGTTTGTGTCCCTGGGGAAGAAGTACCGGGTGAACGAGCTGTCCTCAGACGGGGCCGTGGTGGGCCGCAAGTACATGGACTACACCGTGGTCACCGACGAGCGCATCTGCGACGGCTTCTACTTCGCCTCCGCCCTGCGCTACCTCCGGGGCATCCTCCAGGACCCCGCCTGTCTGGACGAGCCCGCCCCCACCGTGGTGCGGGATGTGGACTGATATCCCGATAACGAACAACCCGCCCCGGACCGCGCAGCGGTCCGGGGCGGGTCTGTTGTTGCAAGGCGGCGGAGCTTACGGGTTGAGCAGCACCGAGGCCCGGAACACCCCGCTCTCCCACTCGAATCGGGCGTCGCCGTGGTAGTGCTCGGCGATGACCCGCACCGACTGGGTGCCGAAGCCCGGCCCCTTGTGCTTGGTGGAGAGCAGGAGGTTTCCCTCCCGTTGGGGCGGCTGGGGACAGGGATTGTCCACGGTGATGGCCAGGGTGGAGCGGCCCTCCTGGCTGATGCGCACCTGGATGGGCCGGTTGTTGCGCAGCCAGATGCAGGCCTCCAGGGCGTTTTCCAGCAGGTTGCCCAGCAGGGCGCACAGCTCAGGCTCCGGGATCACCGTCTCCTCCTCCATCTGCACGGAGATGGTCATATCCGTCTCCTGCTGAAGGGCCAGGTCCATGTAGTGGCACAGCACCGCGTTCACCGCGAAGTTCCGGCAGTAGACCCGGCCCGTATCCAGGGGCAGGGTGCTCAGGTGGGCGTTGACGTAGTCGGCCACGGCGCTGAGGTCGCCGCTCTCCACGCAGCCCTGCAGGGCGATGAAGTGCTGGCGCAGGTCGTGGCGGGCCCGGCGAACGTCCTCCATGTTCTTCTGGAGGCTGCGGTACTGGGCAGCCTGCATCTGGAGGATCTCGTTCTCCTGGATCAGCCGCATGCCCTGGCTGAGGCCCCGGGCCATGATATAGAACAGCAGGTAGAGAAGCAGCATCAGTCCCATCAGGAGGATGCTGGTGATGAGGTCCACCAGCATCAGCCGCCCGGTGAAGAGGACGCTGTAGTCCTGGGGCTGGAGAAAGACGTTCAGCCCGGTGAACACCACGGGCAGGACCCAGAACACGTACCAGGTGCCGGGCATTTCGATCTCCGACAGGAGCCAGTGGACGGCGTGGGTGGCGGGGTACCACAGGCACAGCAGCACCAGCCAGCACAGCGCCACGTAGATGACGGCCCCGGGCAGGGTGTACCACGGGCCGGGGTGGCTGCGGGACAGGAGGGCGTCGGCAATGATGGCCAGATTGGACATGAAGGACAGGGCGCTGCACACGCCCAGCAGCACGCTCACGGACTTCCACCCCGGCAGCCGGACGGCCCGGCGGAAGAGCAGGGCGAACACGATCAGCCAGGGAAAGAGCCACCAGTTGGTGCTGACGCACAGGCTCCAGCACAGCCAGCCCCCCGCGGCGGACCGCAGCAGCAGCAGCAGCAGCGGCACGCCCCCCAGGAGCAGCAGCCGGGGCGGGACGCGCAGATGGTCCCGCGTGGGCAGGCAGCACAGGATGGCCGCCGGGATAACGGCGGTCAGCTCCAGCATGGGCCGCAGCACGCCGTATGTATCGTCCATTCAGGTATCCCCCCTTACCCGGGCGTAGGTGTAGGCCAGAAACCGCTCCCGGACCTGCCGGTATTTCAGGCGGCTGATGGGCACCGTGCCGCCGTCCTTGAGGAGGAAGCGGTCCTCCAGCAGCTTGTCCACGGCCTCCAGGTTCACCAGCATCCCCTTCATGCAGTCGCAGAAGTAGGGGAAGGCCAGCAGCAGGGCGGCGAAGTCCCCCTGGCTCATGGCGATCTCCCGGCGGGAGCCGTCCTGGTTGTGGACCACCACCCGCCGGTTCTGGAACTCGGTGTAGGCGATGGGGTGGAGGTAGAGCCGGTCCCCGTCGGGCAAAGGGAGGGACTGCCCCTGCTCCAGCAGCTTTGCCCCGCAGCGCTCCCTGGCCTGGGCCAGCTTCTCCAGGTGGAAGGGCTTGACCAGGTAGTAGGACGCGTCCACCTCGTAGCTGTCCACGGCGAAGTCGGTGGAGGTGGTGGTGAACACCAGGCGGCACAGCCGGTCCTGCCGCCGCAGCCGCCGGGCGGTCTCCATGCCGTCCAGCCCCTCCATGTAGATGTCCAGGAACACCACGTCGAAGCGGTCCGGGGCGAACTGCTCCAGGAACGCCTCCCCCCGGAGAAGACCGCCGGGGCCGGGGCCAGGGGCATGCCGGAGGCCCGGGACCACTGGCCCAGAAGGGCCAGCAGCCGCTCCTGATCCACCGCGTCGTCGTCGATGACAGCCACGCGCATGAAACCGCCCTCCTCTCCCATTTTTCTACCATTGTATCACATGTGCCGCCGGGTGTAACTACATCTTGTGCGGATTTTTCGCATCTTGTGCAGGGGGGTCTTGACAGGCGGCGGGAAAAGGGGCACATAACAAATAACACGACTGGGATGCTGCGACGCTGCCCGTCGTGTTTTTTTGCGCCCCCGTGGGGTGACAGCCATGGCGGGCGGACCAGCGGACAGGACGAAAGGAGGGGAAGGACCATGCGCATCGCGCTCTATGACAGCCGCGCCGACGAGCGCGGCCGGCTGGCGGACCAGCTGTGCGCCTGCGCCCGGGAGCACAGCCGCCCGGCGGAGGTGACGGCCTACGGCGGCCACGAGGACCTGCTGCGGACCGTGGAGCGGTGCCCGGGGGCCTTCGACCTCTTCGTGGTGGCGGAGGACGGCCCCTTCAGTCTGGAGGTGGTGGAGTTCCTCTGCCGCTGCCGGCCGCCCACACCGGTGATCTGGTTCTCCGACCTGGACTTCGCCGTCCGGTCCTACGCCTGCGGCGTGGCCTGGTTCGGAAAGAAGCCGGTGTGTCCGGAGACGGTGCGCCGGGCCTTTGCCCGGGCCCTGGAGGGGAGGGGACAGCCGCCCGGCTCCGGGTGAGCGCATAAAAGCGAATACCACGCAAGGGGGGCGCCCCCCTTGCGGCAGACAGGTTCCCTGTCTGCCGGGGGAGAAGGAGACCTGCCCGCCGGGGCGGGGCGGCTCCCCGGCGCGGACACAGCGCCAGGACCCGCCGGGTCGCCGGCCCGGCTGATTTGAGAGGAGGAACAGAAAAAGGATGAGAGAACGGACAAAACGCGGCCTGCGCCGCCTGGGCAGCGGCCTGCTGGCCCTGGCCATGGCCCTGAGCCTGCTCCCCGCCATGGGCCCCACCGCCCAGGCGGCGGACGACCCCCAGGAAGTTGTCCTCGGGAAGGATCAATTCTTTACTTTCAATTTTACCGTCGACCACAACTATGTGGACTATGACGCTGACGGCACCCAGATTTTGCCCGTCAGCGTACAGATTGAGAAGAATGAGTATAATTGGTATACTTACAACAGTTACCGGAAAGGATGGAGTTATGACCAATGGAGCCCTAATTTCGGTAGCTATGATTATGGCAACACATACTATTGTCTATCCGTATCGCTTGCGAGCAATGACGGCAGCACCGTAAAAGCGAGCACCCGCGGTGAAAACTCTGCAATAGTCCACTATTATTCATCTGGGTGGGGGTTTAGTAACCGCGAAGCATACAAACAAGGCCACGAAGGCTTCCAAGGCGATTTTACCATAAGTGGCACAAAAAGCGATCAAGACCATTATGGACTTACGTGGCAATACCTTACCTATGACTTTTCCGCCAGCAGTAAGACCCTGAACCTCCCCGGCGGCGCCAATACGGTGACCCTGACGGCGCATGAGGCCGGCTACAAGACGGAGGAACAATGGACGGACAGTGGTCGAGCTGCGAGCTCCTTTGACCCAAACAACGAGGAGTATGCCAAGAACTACACAGACACCATCACCCTCTACGCGCCGTATGAGCTGACGCTGGACCTCAACGACGAGGACAGCGAAGAGAACATCTATAATGGCGAGATCACCTATGCCAACGGCTGCTACGTGTTCCCTGATGAGGACCCCACCCGGGAAGGCTATGACTTCCTGTACTGGACTACCGAGCCGGGCGGCGGCGGTACGATCGTTCGGGCGGGCGATAGCAGCATTAAATATTACAAGACGAAAGACAGCGATACGCTGACCTTCGACGAGGATACCACCCTCTACGCCCAGTGGCTGCCGAAGGGCACCTATCAGGTGACCCTGCGAGACACCTATAGCTCAGAGAGCAAAACTGTGACAGTCGATAATGCTGAATACACCCTCCCCGGGGTTGAGGACCTGGGATGGGAGGAGTATATTTCAAATCCTTCTTATGAATACCACTTTACCGGGTGGAGGGCCGCGTCCGGCGATCAAACGTATGCTGCCGGTAAGGTGGTCACCCTTTCCCCCGGCGAGAATATATTCACGGCGGTGCGGGAGGAGTGTTACCGCGTCACCTTCGACCGGAACCTGCTGCCGGACGAGAAACTCTTGGAGCCAAATGCATGGATCGAATCGATGGTAGTGAAAAAAGGCGAGGAGCTTACACTACCGGGCGTGGATACTTGGACGACGAGCCGCAAGCTCACCGGGTGGAGCACAACGTCGGGCGGTACCGCGACCTATAGGCCCGGTGCTTCGTATACGCCTACCAGCAACACCACCCTCTACGCCAAGTGGGAGACAGCCGGCCGGATCATCAGCATCGACGGCTGCACCGGCTTGAGCGAGGGGGAGATCTTCTACCCCACCGTCCAGATCTATTGGCCTTTTAATTATGACTATAACTCAGAACTGAAGGTCACGTACGGTGGTGCAACAATTACTGCCACGTACAAGGATGTCATTGCACTTCCGGGAGCAGCGGACAATGTACGCTATTACAGGGTCAGCTCGCCGTTCGCCGCCGTGATCGGTGCAACAGTGACGGCCGAGCTGCCCATGGACACCATGACGGTGGAGGTCACCGGCAAGGAGACCGACCCCGCCACGCCGGGCGTCACCCAGTACACCGTGACCTACCTGCCCGGCACGTATGAGGGCGCCACCGTTGAGGCCCAGAATATGCCCGGCAGCGGCACGGTGACGGAGGGCAAGACCTACTACGTCAACGGCAACACCCCCACCGCCGCCGGCTACACCTTTAAGGGCTGGAGCGACGGCAACAAGACCTACCAGCCCGGCGATGCCATCAGCAGTGTCACCGGCGACATCATCCTCACCGCCCAGTGGAGCCGGAACACGGTGACCATCACCTGGCCCACCGATCTGCCCACCGGCGTCACCGGCAGCGATGGCTGGAACACCACCACTGTCAACGAGGGCAGCCCCGTGTCTTTCACCCTGACTCTGGCGGAGGGCTATGACCCCAGCACCCTCACCGTCACCGCCAACGGCGTGGCCCTGGCGGGGGTGAAGGGCACTGATGGGAAGTATACCTACTCCTTCCAGGCCAACAGCGACACGGCCATCGCCGTCAGCACCCCCAGCAAGCTGACTTACACCGTGGCCCTGCCCAGCGGCAGCAACTTCTACGCCTGGTTCACCGCGCCCGATGCGGCAAAGAACAAAAGCACCGCCGTCCTGGAGTACGGCAGCACCTATTCCTTTACGGTGAAACCGGTGGACGGCTATACGGTGAAGGCGGTCTACGTCAACGGTACGATAGAGACCGCTGACAACAGCAACGTCTACACCGTGGGCAGCATCACCGGGCCCCAGGACATCCGGGTGGAGATGGAGACCGTGAAGTTCTACACGGTGACCCTCATCCTGGAGGGCGATCTGATGCTCACCCAGCAGGTGCAGTCCGGCGAGACCTTTGTCCCGCCCAACGCCCCGGCCAAGACTGGCTATACCTTTGACAGCTGGTATACAGACGCAGGCTATACGACCGGGTATACCAACGGGACGGTTACCGCCGACCTGATCCTGTACGGCAGGTATACCGCCAACACCAACACCATTTCCTTCGACGGCAACGCCCCCGGTGGTGAGAACGTCAGCGTGCCCACCCCGGTCACCAAGACCTACGGGCAGGCGGTTACGCTGCCGGAGAGCGTCCCCACCTGTGAGGGCTACCGCTTCCTGGGCTGGGCCATAAGCGCCGCCGCCGCGGCCTCCTACCAGCCCGGCGCCACCTTCTCCACGGAGCTGTCGGGGGACATCATCCTCTACGCCGTGTGGGAGCAGCTGACCTACACCGTCACCCTGCCCTCCGGCACCGGCTACTCCGTGGGCACCACCCAGAGCACCACGGTGGCCCACGGCGAGGACTTCAAATTCACCGTCACGGTGGACCGGGACTATGCCGCCAAGGAGCCCACGGTCACGGTGGGCGGTGCGACGCAGCAGAACGGCTCGCCTGTTTCCAACGACGACGGCAGCAAGACCTATACCTACACCATTTCCGGTATCACGGAGGATACGGTCGTCTCCGTCACCGTGCTCAAGAACAGCATCTACACCGTGACCTATCAGGTGGACGGCGCGACCTATCAGACCGCCCAGGTGCCTTACGGCGAGAAGGCGGCCCAGATCGCCGCCCCCGTCAAGGAGGGCTACACCTTCAGCGGCTGGTGCAGTGACGTGGACTGCGAGACCCCGTTTAACTTTGACACCGCCATCTCCGGGGACACCACCATCTACGGCGCGTTCACCGTCAACACCTTCACTGTGACCGCGCCTACGGTTCCCGCCAATGCCGGCTGGAGCACCACTGCGACAGACACAACGGTGGACTACAACGGCAGCTACGAGTTCACCATCACGGTGGCGGAGGGCTACGACGCCTCCAACATGACCGTGGGCGTCAACGGCCTGCTGCTGGCTCCCACCGCGGAGAACGGCAATGTCTACAGCTACAAGATCTCCGCTATCCAGTCGGATATGGAGATCACCGTCTCCGGTGTGGTGCGGAGGACCGTCACCATCACCTACAACGACAACGGCGGCTACGGCGGCCCCGGCCAGCAGGTGGTGAACTACTACCTGAATGGCGCTGGCGACAACGGCACCATCACCAGCGTGACCCCCACCCGGGTCGGCTACACCTTTCTGGGCTGGGCCACGACCAATAACGCCACGAAAGTGGACTATGCCGCCGATGATAACGCCACCTTCACCGCCGACACCGTCCTCTACGCGGTGTGGGAGGCCACAGACACCACCGTGACCCTGGCGGCGGACAAGCAAGAGCAGTACGAGGGCCAGACCGTGACCCTCACCGCCACCGTGAAGGACGGCGCAAATCCCGTCACCAGCGGCTCCGTGGAGTTCTTCCGGAAGGAGACCTCTGGGAAGAACGTCTCCCTGGGCATCGCTCCGGTCAAAGGCGGCCAGGCCACCTTCCAGGCCACCATGAGCGACTACAATGCCCAGAGCGGCATCCAGGCGAAGTATGACACCTTCTATGCCAAGTTCATCCCCAGCGGCAGCTACGATGAGGGTACGTCTGGCGAGGTGGAGGTCCTGATCCGCTCCACCGCCATCACCTGGGCGCTGGGTGACGACGGCAGCATGAAGACCGACGCCGACAAGCTGACCATCAAGCAGGGCGACCAGAAAGTCGATTCCATGACCGCCGGGAAGACCTACACCCTGGCGATCCCCGCTGTCTACGCCCTGGACGACGGCACCACGGCCCTGACCTCCGGCACGGACTACACCGTGACCTGGCAGAAGCAGACCGCCGGCCAGAGCTGGGAGACGCTGAACACCACTGACACCGAGCTCACCGTCACTTCCTATGTGGCCGGGGATGCCTATCGGGCCATGGTGACCCCTGTCTCTCCTTACGGCAAGACTGTCGTTTATGGCGCAGGTAATGCGATCACCGGCGAAGGCACGTACCTGGTCACCCAGACCACCGGCGCGGTGACGGCCCAGAAAACCACGATCACCATCGACGTGGCACAGACCAACGACGTGAACAACACCACCGCCCAGTTTGAGGGCGAGCAGGTGTGGCTGTACGCCTACGTCAGCGATGCTGCCAATGAACGGCTGACAATGGGCGACGGCGCTGTAAACTTCTACCGCTGGCTGGGAACCGGTGAGCCCACGGATGATGATGATTATGACTTCAGTACTACCAAATGGCAGATGATCGGCACCGGGGAGATCGGCTATATCTGCCCGACAACAATATCCGCCGCTCTGAGATTTCCACAGTAATCTGGCGTATCAACAACTATCGGGCGGAGTAAGCGCTTTCCGGCGCATGCATATAAAGAGAGAACGCCCCGTTTCGCCAATTGGCGAAACGGGGCGTTCTCTGTCAGCACTCTGCGGCTACTGCGCCTCCCGCAGCAGCTCGTCGGCGGACACGCCGTAGAGCTTTGCCAGAGCCAGGAGGTTCACGGTGCTGGGGTCGGAGGCTCCGCTCTCCCACTTGCTCACCGCCTGGCGGCTGACCCCCAGGGACTGAGCCACGAACTCCTGGGTCATGCCGCACCGGGCCCGGTGGGCCTTCAGGGCCTCCCCCAGGGAGCGCTTGACCGCGGCATCCTCCGCCCGGGCGGGCGGCTCCCGCAGGTACTTCCGCAGGGCCCGGATCACATACCAGAGCAGGACGCCAAACAGCGCCAGCATGGCCAGGGAGATCAGCAGGGCCGCGCCGCCTACAACGGCGGTCTTATAACCAAAATGCATGCAACAGATTCCTCCTTGTGCCGGGGCCTGTCGAGTGCCCCGTTGATGGCCTCAGCATAGCGGATATAGCCGGTTGCCGCCACCAACTGGGGCGCAACTTTTGGTTGCGGCGGCGATTTTCTTCCCGGCCCTAGTCCGTCGTCAGTCCCCGGAGGATGCCCTGGAAGCCCCGGCAGGCCTGCTCCAGCTGGCCGATCTCGATGTACTCGTCGGCGGTGTGAGCCAGGTCCTCCCGGGAGGGGCCGAAGCCCACCGTGGGGATGCCCAGCTCCCCGCAGAAGCTGCTGGCGTTGGTGCAGAAGGCGTAGTGGGACAGCGGCGCGTCCACGCCCGCCGCCCGCAGTCCCCGGAGGGCCCCCTGGACCAGGGGGTGGTCCTCCGGCAGCACCCAGGCGGGGAAGAACCGCTCCGCCTCCAGGGTCTCCCCGGTCCAGCAGACGGAGGAGCCCCGGGACAGGGAGACATCGACGTCCAGCCGGGGCAGCCGGGCTTTCAGCCCCGCGGCGGCTTCCCGGATGGGGGCGAGGACGCTCTCCGGCGTCTCGCCGGGCAAAAGCCGCCGGTCAAAGGTGGCCCGGCACAGGGCCGGCACCACCGAGGCGCCGGGGTAGGGCGCGGAGACGATGTCCGTCAGCTCCAGGATGCCTCTGCCCAGCAGGGGATGCTCCGGCGGCGGCAGGCCGCGCAGCGCTCCGATGAGCTCCGCCATGTGGTACACGGCGTTGACCCCCTTTTCCGGGTTGGCGGAGTGGCAGGACACGCCCCGGGTCTCCACCACCACCTCCGCCCGCCCCCGCTGGCCGATGTTCAGGGCGGCGCCGGTGGCCTCGCCTACAATGACATAGTCCGGCCGGGCCAGCCGGGCAATCTCCCGGCAGGTCACCCCCTCGAAACGCTCCTCCTGGACGGAGCAGGACACCCATATGGTCCCCGCGAAGTCCCCGCCGGCGTTCCTGGCGAATCGGGCGGCGGCCAGGACCATGGCGGCCACGCTGCCCTTCATGTCGGAGGTCCCCCGGCCGTAGAGTCGGTCCCCCCGGATCTCCCCGGCGAAGGGGTCGTGGGTCCACAGGGCCGGGTCCCCTGCGGGAACGGTGTCGATGTGGCCGTCCAGCAGCACCGCCGGACCGGGGCGGCTGCCCCGGATACAGCCCAGGACGCTGCCGTAGCGGTCGATCTCCGCATGGTGGTAGCCCAGGTCCGGCATTGCATGGCGCAGGAATTCCGCTGCCGCTTTCTCCTCGCCGGATACGCTGGGTCGCCGGATCAGCTCCCGGCAGAGGGCGATCAGTTCCTCGTCCCGCTTCACAGCACACACTTCCCTCTGGCAATGAACTGTCCCTCGGGACCCGCCAGCACCTGCCCGTGGTCCACCGCCAGGGCGCCCCGGAGGTACACCTGGGCGATGCTGCCGGCGGTGCGGAAGCCCTCGTAGGGGCTGTAGTCCACGTGCATGGCCTGGTCGGCGGCGGTGATGACGCTGTCAGCGGCGGGGTCGTAGACGACAATGTCCCCATCGCTGCCGGGGGCGATGACCCCCTTCCGGGGCCAGCAGCCGTAGAGCTTGGCGGGATTCTCGCAGAGGACGCGGCACATATCCGGAAGGGTGATGCGGCCCGCCGCCACGCCGGCGGTGTAGAGCAGCACGCCCCGGGTCTCCACCCCCGGCAGGCCCCCGGGGATCTTGGTGAAGTCCCCGCGGCCCATGTCCTTCTGCTCCAGGGTGAAGGAGCAGTGGTCCGTGGCTACGGTCTGGATCTCCCCCCT
>CALWYI010000046.1 GCA_944385715.1 uncultured Oscillospiraceae bacterium
GCCAACTCCATGGAGTAGTCCAGCAGGTACTTGCCCAGGCCCTGCCGCTGCAGGTCGGGGCGGATGCTGATGGGGCCAAAGGTCATCATGGGGATCTCCCGACCGTCGTCGGCCACGATCTTGGAGCGCATATACAGCACATGACCGATGAGCGCCCCGCCCTGCTCCATGACCAGATCCAGCTCCGGTACAAACTCCGGGTCCCTGCGCAGCACATGGACCACATAGTGCTCCAGGCAGCCGGGCCGGTACACATTCCAAAAGGCCTCCCGGGTCAAGTGCTCTACGGCAGCATAGTCTGTCGGCATCTCCCGGCGGATAATGATGTTTTTTTGTTTCATGCTTCTGCCCTCCTTACATCCCTCCGCCAGGGAATTTGCCCTGCTTGCGCTGCTTGTGTTCTTTGGCAAACCGTCGGGCCTGCTTCATGCCGCCCACTTCCTTGAACATACGCTCCGCCTTTTTGACCTCCAGCTCCTTGCTGCTGAGGCCCTCGTAGCTGCTCTCATGCTCCAGCCTACGGTAGCTGTCCAGCCGCCGCTGCTCCAGCAGGCCCTGTTCCACTGCCGCCAGGACAGCGCACCCCGGTTCGCTGGTATGGGTGCAGTTCCGGAACCTGCAGTGCCGTGCCAGGTCCTCGATCTCCCCAAAGGTCTGGGAGAGGTCCGCGCTCTCCGCCCCCATCTCCCGCATACCGGGGGTGTCGATGACCACGCCGCCCAACGGGCAGGGGAACATCTCCCGCCCGGTGGTGGTGTGCCGCCCCTTGTCGCCCCTGCCGATCTCCTGGGTGGAAATCACTTGAGCGCCCAGCAGGCAGTTGATCAGGGTGGATTTGCCCACACCGGAGGAGCCGATAAATGCGCAGGTCTGCCCCTTGGCAAAATAGGGCGCAAATTTGTCCCGGATATCCTCGTCAAACATGGACAGCGTCAGAATATCCGAAAAGCAGGAGATGACCTCCACCTGAGAAACCGCCCCAGCAAGGTCCCGGCACAGGTCCGCTTTGGTCAGTACGATGACCGGCGTCGCCCCGCTCTCCCATGCAATGGACAGATACCGCTCCATGCGGTTCAGGCTGAAATTCTGGTTGAGGGACATGCACAAAAAGACCACATCCACATTGGACGCTACAGGCTGGGCCTGACCGGACACGCCAACCGCTCTCCGGACAAAGAGGCTCTTTCTGCGCAGCACCCGGTGGATGACCGCCAGTTCCCCCTCCACCGTCACCATAACATAGTCGCCGACGGTGGGGTACTGGGCCAGTTCCTCTGTCTCATACCGAAGTTTGCCGGACACCTCCGCCAGGAGCGCCGCCTGATCCGTGACGATCCGATACTTTCCACGGTATTGGGCGGTCACTCTGGCCAGTGTCTCCTCCGGATATAAAGTGGCTTCTGCCAAAAAGCGTTCAGAAACGCCATAATTTTTCAGTTGATGCAAAGTCATAACCTCCGTTTTGATCGTCTTTTTCGTCCAGACGGAAGGAGGTCTGTACCGATTACCTGGTCACACCCCCTTCCCTTCTTACAATCTCCATTTTCTTTGTGTTCATCATAAAACACACCCCTTTCTTCTATGGTTGCTTGATTATAGCATAGATTTGTTCCAACGGGAAGATGCTGTCTGCCAAAGAGGAATTTACCCGGCAACATGGGGCGCAGCCTTACGATCATGGATAACGGAGCGCATTGGTTCCACACGCCGGAGCAAAGAGAGGTTCTGCAAGCATGGGAAGCTTCCTGCACTTGAACGGGTTTTGCGAACCATCTATCGTCACCGAATAAAAATCGTCCGCCCCAGGCTTTGTGAGGTGTAATTTAACCTATGGTTACTTTTATGCCCTTTTGTTTAACAACCACGCCGTTGCTCCGTTTTCCCAGTTTTGCTATCATGGAGGCACCAGAACCGGAGGTTGCGTATGAAAATCGGTGCAATCATTCGGGAAAAGCGAAAGGAGCTTTCCCTGACCCAGGAGTAGCTGGCAGACCTGCTGGGGGTGTCGGCTCCGGCGGTCCACAAGTGGGAGAAAGGAACCACATACCCGGATATCACCACCCTGCCCGCTCTGGCCCGGGTGCTGCATACCGACCTCAACACCCTGCTGTCCCTTCAGGAGGATCTGACGGCCGAGGAGATCGCCCGTTTCACAGATGATTTGGACCGGTTGGTCCGTGAGAAGGGGTATGAAGCCGCTTTTCAGAGAGGGATGGATGAGATTCATCAGTATCCCAACTGTGAGGCTTTGCTTTATTCGGTTATTTTCTATCTGGGCGGGGCCCGCTTTCTCTACGGCGTTCCAAATCCGGACAACTATACTGATCGGCTGATGCCCTCTTTACCGCCACATGGGAGACGGGGACCTGACTACCCTGGCTCAATCCCTCTACGACCGGATCACGGAGGACCTGGAGCACAGTGAGGAATTTGCCTTCTTCCGGGGTATCCCGGAATATGAACAGCTGCGCCCTCTCTTAAAGGAAATGCCCGCCGCAGGCGAATAGATGTCTACCAGTCATCCACTGAAAACCGGGAGGGCTGCGCTCGTTTCAGGCGCAGCCCTCCCGGTTTTCTTCCATGTCATCCTTGCCGTAGCAATTCCGCCCGGACCTCGTCGTAGTACCGCTGCACCGTGGAGCGGTCCATCCGCAAGTCTCTTGCGATCAAGGACTTGCTGGACACACCGGGGTGTTCCCGCAGGTAGGCAGCGATGGCTTTCTTTTTTGGACTTATTCCGTCTGGATATTCCGTGCTGCTCCAGAGCGGAGGGCGGCGATCTCCGCTTTACACCTTGCTCGCTCCAAGATTACTTGAAAGCGCTTTCGGATATAGCCGGGGTCGATGGGCTGCCCCGGCTTGGTGCGGGAGGGGAATATCCATTCAGAGAAGATACTTTTTTTGTACTCCGCCAGCAGCTCCACCATGGCGGGCAGCAGGATAATGGTGCGGTTGGCTACTTTGGTCTTTGGTTCACTGAGAAGACGACAAAGGAGGAGCCGTCTGCTTCACGCAGGCGGCTCCTCCTTTTGGCTACAGCGGTGCAGGGTTGCGGGGACTACACCGCGTCATACGGGTACAGATATAATTTACCGCTTTTTCCAATGCTCTCTGATTTCTCCCCTGATAGTAGAACTACATAAATCTTTTGGAACTTCTGGGGAGGCTCCTCCGGAAAAGGGGAGTTATACACTGGTATGCGTATAACTCAGGGAGCGGAAGCATACCATCAGCTCCCGGGCGGAGGCGGTGAGGAATTTGTGCCGGTGCCAGACGATATAGTTGCGACGAAGAAAGGCCTCGTCGTCGATGACCCTGGTGGCCACATAGCCGCTGCGGATGGCAGGTAGGACCAGCTGCTCCGGCAGCAGGGAAATGCCCAGCCCCTCGTGGACCGCCCGGAGGATGGCCTGGGTACTGATACTTTCGATCATCGGCTTGACCGGAATACCGCGCAGGGCGAAGGTATAATCAATAAGGGAGCGGCCCATGCTCCCCTCCTCCCGGAGGAGGAAATTGTCTCTGGCCAGGTCCTTGAGCTGAAGAGCGGCTGCATACTGGCGGGGGTCCTCCGGCGGCAGGACCAGCACCAGACGGTCGGAGGCAATGACCTCCTTCTGCAGATCCTCATTGGTGATACTGCCCTCGATTACCGCCAGGTCCAGCCGGCTGTCCAGCAGAGCCTGCTGGAGATCGGCGCCGTTGGAGATGGTGGCTTTGATCTGCAGGGTGGGGTGTTCCGCCCGGAACGCCTTCAGCACCTTGGGGAGAAGGGAGTTCCCCAGAGTGACGCTGCTGCCCACCCGAAGGATTCCCAGTTCATCCCAATTGCGAAGCTCTTTCTCCATCTGGTCGAAAGAGTCGATGATGTGCAGGGCGTAGGAATAGAACATCCTGCCGGCTTCCGTGATATGGAGCCTCCGGTTGATCCGCTCAAAGAGCCGCACCCCATAGTAGTCCTCCATCTCCCGGATGGCCCGGGTGACAGCAGGCTGGGTCATATTGAGCCGGGCTGCCGCCTTGGTCATGTTTTCCGTGTGGTATACCGCCAGATAGATCTTCATGTGCCGCAGGGTCATAATATAACCACCTATCATATCAATTTAGTTATAGATACAATAAAATTATAGCATTTTACTAATTGGCGCGCAAGGGATATAATAGCAGGGAAAATGGAAAGGAGTGCGTTTTATGGAACAACCCCCCAGCAGGGCAAAGCTGCTGACGAAGCTGTTTTTCAGTATGCTGTATATCAGCGCCTTCACTTTCGGCGGCGGCTTTGTCATCATCACCTTCATGAAGCAGAAATTTGTGGATGAGCTCCACTGGATTGATGAGCAGGAGATGCTGGATATGACGGCCCTGGCCCAGTCCTCTCCTGGTGCCATCGCGGTGAACGCCGCCATCCTGGTGGGCTGGCGGGTGGCGGGCTTTGCCGGCATGGTGGTCGCCGTCCTGGGCTGCATTATTCCGCCCATGGTGACCTTGTCCGCGATCTCCCTGTGCTACGCGGCCTTTGCCACCAACCGGTATGTGGCCTTGACCCTGAAGGGGATGCAGGCCGGCGTAGCGGCGGTGATTCTGGATGTAGTGTGCAGTTTGGGCGCCAATGTACTGAAGATGAAGTCTGCCGTCCACCTGGCTATCATGGTGGCTGCCTTTGTGGCTACCTTCTTCTTTGATGTCAACGTCATCTATATTATCCTGGCGGCGGGCCTTATCGGGGTTGTCCTGGCCATGTACCACAAGCGGAAGGGAGGTCTGGCGAAATGATTTATTTACAGCTCCTCTGGAGTTTCCTGCAGATCGGTCTCTTCTCCATCGGCGGCGGTTACGCGGCGATGCCCCTCATCCAGGCCCAGGTGGTGGACCATTACGGGTGGCTCTCCATGAATGAGTTCATCGACCTCATCACCATCGCTGAGATGACCCCAGGCCCCATCGCCGTCAATTCCGCCACCTTCGTGGGGATCCGCATCGCCGGCTTCAGCGGCGCCGTGGTGGCTACTTTGGGCTGCATTGCGCCCTCCCTTATCATCGTTTCCCTGCTGTCCTACATCTACACCAAATACAGGAATCTCAGCACCCTCCAGAGCGTCCTGGGCAGCCTGCGGCCTGCGGTGGTGGCGCTGATCGCCTCCGCCGGCCTGTCCATTCTGCTGGAGGTGGTCTTTGACGGCCAGGCCATGGTGCTGGACTCTGTACAGTGGGTGGGGCTCTGTCTCTTCGGGGCGGCTTTCTTCATTCTGCGCCGGTTCAAGTGGAACCCGATCCTCGTCATGTCCCTGTGCGGCGCGGCGGGATTGGTGCTTGGGTTATCATAGGCTAGAGGGGAATAGCGGCCTTTCGCGCATCTGAAATTGCTCCACAGCGGATGCTGATCACGATGGATGCGCCCCATTTGCATAGATGAGTTCCAGCGCACGACAATAGCACGCTATAGAAAGCTGTCCGGATCATTTCCCGGACAGCTTTGTCTTTTACTTTGTACAGCGGGCTTCGGCGCTTCTGTGACCTGCTAAACGTGAAAATTTAATGCGCTTTAGCAACAGGACCATTTTTTAGCGCAAAAGATGAAAACCCCATTGGGAAAACACAGATTCATCCCGGCCACAAAATTTACAAGCGGCTGCCAACCCCCAAAATACCCGCTATATTTTTAAAAGTTTTAATTTTTTACAAAAAAGCATTGCGTGATTTTTTATCTATGATATGATAAAAAGAGAAATGAAAAATGCATTATTTTTATGTGATTTTCCATTCCAATCCGATGGAGGCGGTGTTGTTCTTTGACAGAAAAAGGGATTAATCAATTCGACCAGAAGCAGCAGAATACCTGGCTGGTCAAAAAGCATCTCTACCTCAACAGCCCTATTTCCCGGGTGGAGATCGCCCACAATCTGGGGCTGACGACGCCGGTCATCACGGGAATCATCACACCACTGCTGGCAGAAGGCGTTGTCAGGGAGCGGGAGACCAGGGAGGCAGATTCCAGCACGGGGGCCGGCCGCCGCCGGGTCATGCTGGAGTTCAACCCGGAATCCCACTATGCCTGCGGTGTGGATCTGGGCCCCTACTACACCAATTATGTATTGACAGATTTGTGCGGAAAACCTGTAGCCCAGCGGCAGACCTCCCGGACACTGGACGAATACGGAACGACCATCCAGCAGCTGTCCCGGCAGATCCCCGACTTCCTGGCGGAGTGCGGTGTGGCTCAGGAAAAGGTCCTGGGCGTGGGGATTGCTATGCCGGGGCTGATCAACGGAAGCGAGGGCAAGGTGTACACCACCTTCAAAGAGGGGTGGACCCAGCGAGATCCGGCAGCGGAACTGCAGCAGAGGATCGGGATACCTGTGATGGTGGAAAACAACGTCCGCGCCAAAGTCATTGGGGCGGAGATGTTTGACCGGATGGTACACGCCCAGCCCTTCGCCTACCTCTCCGTGTTTTACGGCATCGCCTGCCAGATGATTATAGACAACAAGGTCCTCTATGGCAGCAGTGCGGCAGCAGGGGAGATCGGCCACATGGTGGTGCAGCGGGGCGGACCCTTCTGTGTGACCTGCGGGAACAGGGGCTGCCTGGAGGCCCTGTCCGGCGAACGGGCCGTGCTGACCCGCTGCAGGGAGATTATGGCGCTGGAACCGGGCTGCCTTCTTTGGAAGCTGTGTTCTGCACCGGAAGACCTTACGATAGACATGGTGCTGCAGGCGCAGAATCTGGGAGACGACTATGTGGGCGATGTGATGCAGGACGCTCTGGACTACCTGGGGATTGCTCTGGCCAACGTGGTCAACCTCCTCAGTCCCAGCATGGTGGTCATTGACGGCAGAATGTTCGCCCTGCAGAGGAATCAGAACTACCTGCTGCGGGCGGCGGAGCGGAACATGTTCCGCGTCCAGGCCCACAAGGTCCAGTTCACATTTCTCCCCTACGACCCCTATCGGGGCGCACGGGCGGGAGCCGCGGTAGTGATCAAGCACTACCTCCACGAGGGATAAAAAAAGAGGCCGTTCGATTTTGCAGACCGCCCCGGATTGTGCGGACAGCACAATCCGGGGCGGTCTGCTGCGGAAATGGGAACGGTCTCTTTTTGCGGTAAATCAGTTATTATTCACAAAAAAGCGGAGAAATTTTTGGTAAACACGAGCGGTTGTAAATAAGAACGGAATGCGGTATAATGGCTTCAAGATGATTAATTAATTTACTTTATTAATTGCGCCGCCAGAGCTGCTGCCCTGGAGGGGGATAAACAGGAGGAATGAGATCATGCCATTAGTACCGATGAGAGCGATCCTGGAAGCTACCGAGAAGTACAACTACGCCCAAGGGGCCTTCAATGTCAACGCCGTCGCCCAGGCGAAAGCGGTGATCGAGGTCCACGAGATGTTCCGCAGCGCCGCCATCATCCAGGGCGCCGATCTGGCCAACGCCTTCATGGGCGGCCGGGCGGATTTCGCCAATGGCACCCTGGAGGACAAGAAGGTGGGCGCCAACAACATTGCCAACGCTGTAAAGAAGTACGCTGAGAACAGTCCCATTCCCGTAGCGCTCCACCTGGACCACGGCAAGAACATCGACTCCTGCATCGCCGCCATGGACGGCGGCTATACCTCCGTGATGATTGACGGCTCCAGCCTCCCCTTCGAGGAGAACATCGAGCTGACCCGCGAGGTGGTGAAGCTGGCCCATCCCCGGGGCGTCACCGTGGAGGGTGAGCTGGGGGTCCTGGCCGGCGTGGAGGATCACGTGTTCAGCGCCACCTCCACCTACACCAACCCCCTGGACGCGGTGGAGTTCATCAGAAAGACCGGCGTGGACGCCCTGGCCATCTCCTACGGCACCAAGCACGGCGCCAACAAGGGGGCCGGCGCTGTGCTGCGCAAGGAGATCGCCATCGCCACCAAGGAGTGCCTGCGCCACGAGGGCCTGTTCTGCGCCCTGGTGAGCCACGGCTCCTCCACCGTGCCCCAGTACATCGTAAAAGAGATCAACGCCCTGGGCGGCACCCTGACCGACGCCCACGGCATCTCCAAGGAGCAGCTCAAGGAGGTGTCCCGCCTGGGCATCGCCAAGATCAACGTGGATACCGATATCCGCCTGGCGGTCACCCGGAATCTGCGGGAGCTGTTCTGGTACAACCCCGAGCTGCGGACCCACGCGTCCATCGCCCCCATCTATCAGCTGCTGGAGAGCCGGACCTCCGACTTTGACCCCCGGGTCTTCCTGCCCCCCATCATGCCCACACTCATGTACGGCGACATTCCCGACGAGGACGTGGCCAAGGTGGTGGCGTGCATCGAGAAGGGCGTCCGCGAGGTGGTCGGCACCCTGATCGTGGAGTTTGACTCCGTGGGCAAGGCGCCCCTGGTGGAGCAGGTCACCCTGGAGGAGATGGCCGAGCGCTACCGCAAGGCCGGGATCTGAGAGGGGAACTGCTATGGGAAAGAATATTCTGGTTGCCCACGGCGGCGGCCCCACGGCTGTGATCAACACCTCCCTCCAGGGCGTGGTGGAAGCTGCCCGGGCCAGCGGCCAGGTGGATAGGATCTACGCCGCCCGCTTCGGCGCGGAGGGGATCCTGAAGGGGGACCTCATCGACCTCACCAACGTGCCCGCCTCCACCATTGCCCGGCTGTCCATCACCCCGGCCTCCGCCATCGGTTCCTGCCGGCGCAAGCTCACCGACGCCGACTACCCCACCGTCATCGAGACCCTGAAGAAGTTCTCCATCGACTGCTTCTTCTACAACGGCGGCAACGACTCCATGGATACCTGCAACAAGGTCAGCAAGCTGGCGCAGGCCAAGGGCCTGGATGTGAAGGTCATCGGCATCCCCAAGACCATGGACAACGACCTGGACGTCACCGACCACTGCCCCGGCTTCGGCAGCGCCGGGCGCTACGCCGCCGAGTCCGCCTGCGAACTGGCCCTGGACGCCTCGGGCCTTCCCATCCATGTGGTGGTGCTGGAGCTCATGGGCCGCAACGCCGGCTGGGTCACCGCCGCCTCCGCCCTGGCTGCCCGGGCCACCGACTGCGAGGTGCTGACCTATCTGCCGGAGGTGCCGGTGGATGAGGACCGTATGCTGGCGGATATTGAGAAGGCGTGGGCCAGGGGGAAGGGCCTTCTGGTCACCGTCTCCGAGGGCATCTGCGGCCTGGACGGCAAGCCTCTGGCCTCTACCGGCATTGTGGACGGCTTCGGCCACACCATCCCCGGCGGCACCGCCCAGCACGTGACGGACGCCATCATCCAGAAGCTGGGCATCAAGTCCCGGGCGGAAAAACCGGGTCTGCTGGGCCGGGCCGCCATCCCCTACGCCTCCAGAGTGGACCGGGAGGAGGCCTACGCCGTGGGCAAGTACGCTGTGGAAATGGCGCTGAAGGGGGAGAGCGACTACATGGTGGCTATCGACGCCCACCGGGGAGAGAAGTACAGCTTTGACCTTTTCCTGGCGCCCCTGAGCCAGGTGGCCAATGTGGAAAAGAAGTTCCCTCTGGAGTGGATCGTGGACGGCAACAGGATCGACGACCGCTTCTTCGACTACGCCATGCCCCTGATGATGGAGTCTGTTCCCCAGTACGCCATTTTGCGGTAAGGAGGCCCTATGAAACATCTGTATCTGAATCTGAAACGGTTTGACGTGCCGGTGGAATTCGGCGGCGTCAACCGCATCGCCCCGGTGGCTGACTGGGGCCGGTATATCGTTTCCCATACCCAGGAGGGACTCAAGCGCTACGATCCCTCCGAGGTGGAGTTCGTTCAGTACTTCCCCGAGGCCCACATCCTGGGGGCGGTGGCCGCCCGGTGTGAGGGAAGCCCCGTGCAGGTGGGCTCTCAAAGCGTCTACCGCATGAATACCGCTGTGGGCGGCAACTTCGGCGCCTTCACCACCAACCGCCCGGCCTCCATCGTGAAGGCCATGGGCTGCACCTCCACCATCATCGGGCACTGCGAGGAGCGCAACGACAAGATGGGGGTGCTGGCGGAGGCCGGCGTTACCGACACCGCCGCCGTCAACCGCCTTTTGAACCAGGAGATCAAGCTGGCCATCGGGCAGGGCCTCACCGTCCTCTACTGCATCGGTGAAAAGAGCGAGGAGCAGGAGCGGTGGGAGCAGGTCCTGGGGGATCAGCTGCGGATCGGCCTGGAGGGGGTGGACACCTCCAAAGTGGTCATCGCCTATGAGCCCATCTGGTCCATCGGTCCCGGCAAGACTCCCGCCGACAAGCCCTATATCACCAAGATCGCCAGATTCGTCAAGGAAGTGACCGGCGGCCTGGATGTGGTGTACGGCGGTGGGCTGAAGGTGGATAACGCCGAGATGCTGGCCTCCATCGAGGAGATCGACGGCGGCCTCATCGCACTGACCCGCTTCCAGGGCGAGATCGGGTTCTACCCCGAGGAGTATCTGGAGATCATCAAGACCTATCTGGGTAAGTAAGGAGAGCGCATATGAAGCTTGATTTTGAGTATGGCCACGGCCTGATGAGCGCCAATCTGCCGGATGATACCGACGTGTTCATCCCCGGCACGACGGTGCCGGACCCTCCCTGCCTGCCCCAGGACTGGGACAGCCTGTATAACGCCACCCTGGCGTCTATCCGCAGCCCCATGGGCATGCCCGCCCTGAAGGAGCTGGCCGGCCCCGGCAAGACGGTGGTCTTCGTCATCCCCGACATCGTCAAGGGCGGCACACAGCCCACCAGCCACCGGAAGGTGTCCATCCGGGCCTGCCTGGATGAGCTGTACGCCGCCGGCGTGGAGAAGAAGGACATCCTCCTTCTCTTCTCCAACGGCCTCCATCCCCGGGCCACCGTGTCCGAGATGAAGCAGATCCTGGGCGAGGAGCTGTTCAACGAGTTCTACTGGACCAACCAGATCACCAGCCACGACAGTGAGGACTACGACCACATGGTGGATCTGGGCACCACCCGGCGGGGCGACCCGGTGCTGATGAACAAGTACGTCTTTGACTGCGACATCCCCATTCTCATCGGCCACACCCAGGGCAACCCCTACGGCGGCTACTCCGGCGGCTACAAGCACTGCGCCACCGGCATCACCCACTGGCGCTCCATCGCGAGCCACCACGTGCCCAAGGTGATGCACCGCTCGGATTTCACCCCCGTCTCCGGCCACTCCCTCATGCGCACCAAGTTCGACGAGATCGGCATGCTGATGGAGGAGAAGATGGGCCACCCCTTCTTCTGCTGCGACGCGGTGCTGGACACCTACTCCCGGCAGATCGCCGTCTACTCCGGTTACGCCAAAGTGATGCAGCCGGAGTCCTGGAAGGTGGCCAACAAGCGCACCTATGTGCCCTTCGCCGAGGAGAAGTACGACGTGATGGTGTTCGGCATGCCCCAGAACTTCCACTACGGCAACGGCATGGGCACCAACCCCATCCAGATGATGCAGGCCCTCTCCGCCCAGGTGATCCGCCACAAGCGGGTGATGAAGGAGAACTGCGTGATCATCTGCTCCTCCATCTGCAACGGCTACTTCCACGATGAGCGCTGGCCCTACCTGCGGGAGCTCTATGAGATGTTCCAGCACGACTACATGAACATCCTGCCCGACATGGACCGGTACGGGGAGTATTTCGCCACCAATGAGGAATACATCCGCAAGTACCGCTTCTGCAATGCCTTCCACCCCTTCCACGGCTTCTCCATGATGAGCTGCGGCCACATCGCGGAGATGAACACCAGCGCCATCTACATCGTGGGCGCCCAGGAGCCCGGCATCGCCCGGGGCATGGGACTCAAGACCAGGGCCACCTTCGAGGAGGCCCTGGAGGACGCGAAGAAGAAGTTCGTGGGCCCCCATCCCCGTATCCTGGCCCTGCCCCAGACCTTCAAGCTGGGCGCGGTGCACCTGTGCATGAAGGACGACGACCTGAGCAATGTGTGATTTGTCCCGGTTCGGCATACCGGTTAAACAGCAAGGGAACAAATAGAATTTATTGGAGGAAAATTTATGAAAAAGGTTACCGCTCTGCTACTGACCCTGGCGATGCTCCTGGCCCTGGTCGCCTGCGGGAACAACACCGCCAACAACACTGCCAACAACACCGCTAACAACACCG
>CALWYI010000047.1 GCA_944385715.1 uncultured Oscillospiraceae bacterium
ATGGTACCGGGTGCCCTCCTGGATCTGGAAGGCGCGGTAGAGCTGCTCCAGGAGCATGATGCGGGCCAGGTGGTGGGGGAAGGTCATGGGGGACATGCTCAGGCGCAGGTCCGCCTGGGATTTCAGGGAGGGGTGGAGGCCGAAGCTGCCGCCGATGAGGAAGGTGACCTGGCTCTTTCCCCCCAGGGCGAAGTCCTGGAGCCTCCGGGACAGAGCCTCGCTGGAGAGGAGCTGCCCCTCGATGCACATGGCCACCAGGGCGCCGCCCCTGGGCAGCTTCTCCCTTATGGCGGCGGCCTCCCTCTCCAGAGCGGCGTCGATGTCCCCCTGGGTGGGGGCGTCGGGCAGCCGCTGCTCCGGCAGCTCCAGAAGCTCCAGGCGGCAGTGGCGCTGGAGACGCTTGGCGTACTCCGCCGCGGCCTCCAGGTAGAACTTCTCCTTCAGCTTGCCTACGCACAAAACGGTTATCTTCTGCATGCCACAGCCTCCAGCACATAGCGCCTGCCCGGCTCGCAGCGGGGGGCTGCCCACAGATCCCCGGCGAAGGGGACGCGCTCCAGGGCCTGTCCCACCGTGTCCAGCGCCAGCCGGGGGGTGTTGTTCTCGGCGCTGAGGTGGGCCAGGATGATGGCCCGGGTGCCCGCCCGGGCGCTGTCCGCGGCGAAGACAGCGGCGTCGGCGTTGCTCAGGTGGCCCTCGCAGCCCAAGACCCGGCGCTTGAGATGGTAGGGGTAGGGGCCGGTCAGGAGCATATCCACGTCGTGGTTGCTCTCCAGCACCAGGACGTCCGCCCCCAGAAGACCGTTTCGGGTCTCCTCCTCCACCACGCCGGTGTCGGTGAGGTAACCCACGGAGCCGTCAGGGGTGTCGATGCGGAAGGCGGCGCTCTCCCGGCAGTCGTGGCTGGTGGGGAGAGGGGTGATCTCCAGCCCGTCCCAGGACACCGGCTCCCCCATGGCCAGAGGCCGCAGGAGAAGACCGATACCCGCCAGACGGTAGTGGAGCTGCCGGGCAGTGCCGGGGGTGCAGAGGATGGGGGTGCGGTATTTGCGGATGTAGGTGGCAAGGCCGCTGATGTGGTCCGTGTGCTCATGGGTGATGAGTACGGCGGAGAGATCGTCGGGGGTAAGGCCCGCCGCTCTGAGGGCCTGACAGATCCGCCGGCAGGAGATGCCCATGTCGATGAGCAGGTGGGTATCGCCCCAGGAGAGCAGGGCGGCGTTGCCGGAGGAGCCGCTGGCGAAGGTCTGAAAACTGGTCATGAGAGCCTCCATCTCAACTGAAAAAAGCCCGATAACGCTGCCGTTATCGGGCTGAAGCAGAAAGGTACGTGTGATCAGCCTACGCTGGTGACGGAGGGCTCCTCCTCCGGCTCATCCACGGCGCGGATATGGCCGCCGACGCCGCGGATCTTGCCGATGACGTCCTCATAGCCCCGCTCGATATACTGCACGTTGGTGATCTCGCTGACGCCGTGGGCCGCCAGAGCGGCAATGAGCATGGCGGCGCCGGCCCGCAGGTCGCAGGCCTCCAGCTGGGCGCCGGTGAGGCGCTCCACCCCCTCGATGATGGCCAGATTCCCGTCCACCTGGATCTGGGCGCCCATGCGCTTGAACTCGTCGGTGTAGCGGAAGCGGCTGTTCCACACGCTGTCGGTGATGATGCTGGTGCCCTGGGCCAGGCACAGGGCGGCGGCCACCTGGGGCTGCATATCGGTGGGGAAACCGGGGTAGGGCATGGTTTTGATATTGGTGCGGACCAGGGGACCGATGCGGCTGACCAGGAGGCTGTCGTCCACCTCCTGGATGTCCACGCCCATCTCGCAGAGCTTGGCGGTGATGCAGTCCATGTGCTTGGGGATGATGTTGCAGATCTTGATCTCCCCGCCGCAGGCCGCCACGGCGGCCATGTAGGTCCCCGCCTCGATCTGGTCGGGAATGATGGAGTAGGTGCCGCCGTAGAGCTGCTTGACGCCCCGGATCTTGATGACGTCGGTGCCGGCGCCCATGATGTTGGCGCCCATGGAGTTGAGGAAGTTGGCCACATCCACGATGTGGGGCTCCTTGGCCACGTTTTCCAGCACGGTCATCCCGTCGGCCAGGGCGGCTGCCAGCATGATGTTGATGGTGGCGCCCACGGAGACCTTGTCGAAGAAGACGTTGGCCCCCCGCAGGCGGCCCTCGGTGGCCTCGGCGGTGACGAAGCCGCCCATGGTGTCCACATGGGCGCCCAGGGCCCGGAAGCCCTTGAGGTGCTGATCAATGGGGCGGGTGCCGCCGAAGTCGCAGCCGCCGGGCAGCGCCACGTCGGCCAGGCCGAAGCGGCCCAGCAGGGCGCCCAGCATGTAGTAGGAGGCCCGGCAGCGGCGGGCGGACTCGTAGGGGACGCGGTTGTTGCGGAGCTTGGCGGAGTTGATTTCCACGGTGTGGGGGGTGACATAGCGCACGGTTGCGCCCAAATCCTGCAAAATCCCCAGCAGCAGATGAACATCGCTGATCTGGGGAATGTTTTCAATGCGGCATGTACCGCTGACCATCAGGGCAGCGGGAATAATGGCAACGGCGGCGTTTTTCGCGCCGCTGATGTGGATTTCTCCGAACAGGGGGCGGCCGCCCTCAACGATATATTTGGTCAAAGATCTGCACCTCGTTGTGTAGAATATATAGGCCCGCAGCTACAGTTTGCCCAGGCCGGAACACTTCATACCGGCAAGTACCGGTAATCAGTAGACATAATCATAGATGATACATAGTATAGCAGGTTTTCCCATAAAAGCAATGGGGAGCTGGGGAAATAATTTCATAAAGATTTAATACTTTATTTTTTTATGTTCCACCAAAATGTAGAAAAAGCCTCCGGCGCCAGGCCGGAGGCAAAGCCGCCGCGTTACAGGCGGGAGACGTCCCCGGAGGCGGCGTCCACCAGGTATGTATAGGTGTCGGTTTCCACCTGCCAGACAGGGGTCAGGGTGGAGGAGGACTCTACGAGGTAATAGATACAGCTGACAGAGGAGACCTCACTGCAGATGATGCCGGCGCTGCTGCGGTAGTCCAGAAACCGTACCAGCGCGCTGACGCAGGTAAGCTGCTCCTCGGAGCTCAAAGCGGCGTTTTCCAGGCTGATGTGAGCGCCGCTGACCTCTGTGAGCGATCCGTCGCGAAAGACCAGGGTGAGGCCGCAGCCCAGGATGGGCACGTCGGCCACATACTGTATGGCGGTGACGGTGCCGCCGGAGCCGGCCAGCTGGATGTCGATATCCTGGTAGCCGAACGACTCGCAGAAGGAGATGGCAAAATCGGAGATATCTGTTACAGGGAGGGAGAGCTGGATGCTGTCAAAGCTGCCGCCGGAGCGAAACTGCAGGCTGCCGGCGGCGGAGGTGTAGCTGTAGATACCGCCGCCCTGGCTGGCACCTTCCGCGCCGCCGCCCAGGAGCATGTCCGCCATATCGGCCTCTGTTTCCGTGTTTCGCGACAGGGTCATGGGGCTGAGAACCGGCTGGAGCGGGTCCACGGAGTCCGCCAGCGACAGCTGGTTGCCGGAAAACAGCACCCGCAGCTGCTCCACCGTGTCCGAATCGGACTGCCGGGACTGCATGTGCTGGTATCCCAGTAGCGTCAGCAGGAAGGCGTTGAGCAGCAAAAGGATCAGTATGGCAATGTTTTTCAGGCGATAGGTTTCCAAGGCGGACCTCCTTTGGAAAACAGGTCAGGTTTCCAGCCAAAAGGCGGATAGGGTTCCAGCTCCGCCGTCCACATAGGCGAGGGACAAACTGCAGCCTGGGTGGAGAGAGGCGATGGCCATGGCCATGGCCGCAGGCAGCAGGGCGGAATTCTCCTCCGTGATGGTGTAGGCCTGGCAGCGGTAGACAAAAGCCGTGATGGCCCGGCCGGTGATGGTGACGGTGAGGGCGGCCTCTCCGTCGGAAAAGACCACCGGAAGATTTGTGCAGCGGTAGCCGAAGATCAGCTGAAAGCCCGCGTCCGTTTCCGTAATGCTGCGGAGGTACAGGGGAGAGGCCCCGGTGCTCTCCGTCAGGGCGGCGGCCAGCTTTATGCCGGACTGCAGGGCCTCTACGGCGGAGGGGCTGCCGCTGGAGGAGGTAACCTGGTAGAGCGAGGAGGCGGCCTCCCTGCTGCCGTCATAGGTGACAGTGCCGTCCGGACTCAGCCGCAGGGTTCGGGGAGACTCCATGACTACCTCTGTGCCGCTGCTCTCCTGGTAGCGATAGCCGGTATGAGCGTTGAAATCCAGAGAAGTGAGAAGGTTATAGGAGGAGTAGCCCGCGGGCAGCGAAGCCTGGATCAAAGGAACGGAGATGGTCTCCGTCGTGAGGACTGTGTAAGGCGCCAGGGTGGCATAGTTGGACTCAAAAGCAAAAAATCCATTGTTGGGGGGATATCCGCCGGAGAGGTCAATGACGGCGGAGGAGGGAAGGGCGGTATAGTAGCGGAAAATGGAGCCGTCGCCGCTGCAGAGATACAGTACGGCGGACTCCTCCTCTGTGGTCAGCGCCATGGCCCGGACAGGACGGTCGTAGGAGGTTTCCTCCCCCAGCCAAGCTGCCACCACCGCCAGGGGCAGCTCTGTGGTCAGGTCCATGTAGATCCCCGGCGTATCCAGAGCTTCTTGAAGAGTTTTGTCCGCTGTGGCTCCCACCTCGGTGGCGGAGCCAAGGGCCTCCTGGAACAGAGGGCCTGCCTGCTGGAACAGAGGACCATCCGCCGGGGCATATAGCTGGACATAGCGGCCGTATTCGCTGTCACCGGTGACAACAATGTGAACGGCGGAGAGAACGGAGGAAAGGTTGGCGGTCTGTCCTCCGCTGCTGTCGGTTGAGTGGGTGAGGAAGGCCTGAAAGCGGTTGGCCCAGTCCCCGCTGAGCAGGGGGATCTGGGAGAGCTGCACCACGGCGGTGATAAACAGGACCATCAGCGCCAGATTTTGCAGGCGGTTCAAAGTACGCTTACGCATGCTCCGCCTCCTCGCTCACCTCCTGGCGGATGGGCAGGACGATGCGCACTGTGGTACCGGGGCCGTCGTGGTCGGTCAGGGCAATGGAACCGTTGTGGCGCATGACGATCTCGCGGGCGATGGAGAGGCCAAGGCCGGTACCGCCGCTCTCCCGGCTGCGGGCCTTGTCCACCCGGTAGAAGCGGTCGAAGATCCGCTCCCGGTCCTGCTTGGGGATGCCGATGCCGTTATCGGAAACCTCCATCCAGACGTTCTTGCCGGTGATGCCCGCGTCCACCTGGATGGTGCCGCCGTCGGGGGTGTACTTGATGGCGTTGCCGATGACGTTCATCATCACCTGCTCCAGGCGGCTGCGGTCCCCGGTGATCATGGGCAGAGTGGGGCCGTAGTTGCGGATGAGGGTGTGCTGGTGGCGTTTGGCTTCCAGGTCCACCGCCCGGCACACGGAGTCGATGGCCTCCCGGAAGGGGAAGCGGACCATCTTCATGTCCGCCCGGCCGGAGTCCAGACGGCTGAGGGTCAGCAGGTCCTGGACGATGTGGGTCATGCGGTCCGTCTCGCTGATGATGATGTCCAGAAAGCTGTTGGTCATGTCCCTGGGAATATCCTCGCTGTCCCGGAGGGTCTCGGCATAGCTGCGGACGTTGGTGAGGGGGGTACGCAGCTCATGGGACACGTTTGCCACGAACTCCTTGCGCATCTCCTCGTTTTTCCGCTGGGCGGTGACGTCGTGGAGCACGGCCATCACGCCGCCGTCCTCCCCGTCGGAGAAGGGGGCGAGGTACAGCTCCAGGATCCGCCCCCCGGCGGTCAGCTCCCCGGAGACGAAGTCCGGCCGCTGGAGGGACATGACCTGGTCGAAGGGGATCTGTTGGCCGAAGAGGGCGTCGTAGTCGTAGAAGTTCACCTCTTTCCCCAGCATCTGGCTGACGGCGGGGTTGGAGTGGAGGACGGAGCCGTCGCTGGCGAAGGCCACCACACCGTCGGTCATGTGGAGGAAGAGGGTGTCCAGCTTGTTGCGCTCATTTTCCACCGCCTCCAGGGTGTCCTGAAGGACGGAGGCCATGTCGTTGAAGGTGGTGGTGAGGATACCGATCTCATCGGAGGACTCCACGGCGATGGTATTGCTGAAGTCCCCGGCGGCCACCCGCTCGGCGCCCTCGGTGAGCCGTTCAATGGGGGTGATCATGGTCTTGCTCAGAAGGAAACTCAGCAGCACGGAGATGAGAAGACCCACCAGCAAAGCCTGGACGATGATGAGGAACAGCTGGCTGTTGAGTTCGCTGACAGTGTCGCGATTATCATAGATGTAGATGATAAAGGAACCGCTCTCTCCGGTGATGGGAATGGCCACATCCATGTAGCGGGCGGTGATGTCGCTGCTGTCCCCCACGATGTCGGTGCCCGCGGCGATGCTGTTGCGGGCGGTGAGAAGGTTGGGGGTGGTCTGAAGGCGCTCAAAGCTCTCCTGGTCCGCCGAGCCTGTGAGATACTGCCCGGTGTGCCCATCCAGTACATAGTAGTTGCGGGTCTGGGCATTGAGCCCCAGATCGCCGGCCTTGGCCTCGATCATATTCTGAAGCTGCTGGGCGATGCCGGCCTGGGTGGAACCGGCCTGGTCGGCCTCCTGGCGGAGACTGCTGACGAAAGCGCCGCTGGAGGGGCTGCTGTCGCCGAACACGCTCTCCATCTGCTGATAGAATTCGTCGATGTAGAAGCTGGTGATGCTGGTCATGAGGAACGCCCCTACGATGGCCATCAGGGACGTGATGAGCAGCAGCATGATGAGTACCAGCTTCATGTGCAGGCTGCGGAACATATAGGCGCGCTCCTTTCCCTGGAGTTGATCAGCTCTCCGCGCTGAAGTAGTAGCCCACGCCCCGGCGGGTGAGAATCAGGGTGGGGCTGGCGGGGTCGTCCTCGATCTTCTCCCGCAGACGGCGGACGGTGACGTCCACCGTGCGCACGTCGTCCCCCACATAGCCGTAGTTCCACACCTGCTCCATGAGGTCGGTGCGGGAGTAGACCTTGCCGGGGTGGCTGGCCAGGAAGGTGAGGAGCTCATACTCCCGCTGGGTCAGGTCGATGGGCTTGTCCCGCTTGCAGACCTGGTAGTTCTCCGGGTTGATGGTGAGGCCGCCGCCGGCGGACATGGCGCCTTCGGCGGAGCCGGACTGCTGCATGACGGTGCGGCGGATGTTGGCCTTCACCCGGGCCATCAGCTCCCGCATGGAGAAGGGCTTGGTGATGTAGTCGTCGGCCCCGATCTCCAGGCCCAGCACCTTGTCCGCCTCCTCCTCCCGGGCGGTGAGGATGATGACGGGGACGCTGCTGCCCTTTTCCCGGAGAGCCCGGCACACATCGAAGCCGTTCATCTTCGGCAGCATCACGTCCAGCAAAATAAGGTCCGCCCCGCCGTTTACGGCCTGTTCCAGGCCGCTCTCCCCGTCGTAGGCGGTGAGGACGGCGTAGCCCTCCTTCTCCAGGTTGAACCGGAGGATATCCACAATGCTCTTTTCGTCCTCCACGATGAGGACGGTCCGCTTCTGTTCCATAGTATCTCTCACTCCCTAGGTATTCTCTCTTTCCGGCTTCAGCGGCGGGGACCTTATAGTCCCAGCAGCAGCTTCGTCTTCAGTACGGCGGCGATGGTCTTGGCGTCCTTGATCTCTCCGGAGAGGACCTGCTCCACCAGCTGGGAGAAGGGCACCCGCTCCAGACCTAAAAATTCATCCTCGTCCGGGTCCGTGTCCCCGAAAGACAGCTCCCGGGCCAGGTACATCCGGATGATCTCCCCGCAGTAGCCCGGGGAGGGGTAGAGCTCCCCCAGGGACTGGAAGGACCCGGCCACGGCGCCGGTCTCCTCCCGCAGCTCCCGCCGGGCGGCCTCGGCGGGGTCCTCGCCGTATTCCAGCTTGCCCGCCGGGATCTCCCGGAGGACCTCCTCATAGGGGTAGCGGAACTGGGAGACGATGAGCACCCGATTCTGGTCGTCCAGGGCCAGCACCCCCACCCCGCCGGGGTGGTCCACCACCTCCCGGGTGGACTGGTGGCCGTTGGGCAGAAGCACGGTATCCCGGCGGATGTGGAGGATCCGCCCGTCAAAGATCTTTTCGCTGGAGAGGGTCTTCTCAGTCAGTTCCATAGCGGTAAATCCTTTCCGTTCATGATTCCTCCGGCAGCGTCAGATTGCCGGGGGTGAGGGTGTCGGTGTATACGGCGCTGACGCCGCTGTCCAGAAGGGCCAGTGCCTCCTGGGGATCGTTGACGGTGTGGGCGAATACCTGTACGCCATACTCCTGAGCGATGGGAAGATAGCTCTCGTCCCACCAGTAGTCCCACATGGTGACGCCCAGGATGCCGTTTTCCCCGCAGAAGGCGGCGACCTCCCGGAAGGCGTCCTCGGTGCGGCCGAAGCCCTCGGCGTAGAGGGTGTAGATGTAGTGAGGGAAGTGGTGGATGTTGTCCACCACCTTGTACATGAGCTGGCTGTAGACCTGGATGATCATCCGGTCAAAGAGGTAGCTGAGGCCCATCTCCTTGGCGTCGGCCAGCATGGCCTTGAATTGGAGGGTGACGATCTCTGCGTCGGTGAACTTGCTGTCGGTGATGATGCAGATGTCCGGGTACTCCTCCATAAGGAGCAGCAGGTCCTGGAAGGAGAGGGGGGTGTACTGCTCCAGGATGGGGCGGTTCAAAAAGGCCGTCAGAGAGGGGATCTGGGTCTCGCTGATGCCGGCCTGCCACCCGGCCCGCCAGTCGTGGCGCAGCACCACCTCCATGTCGGAGGTCAGCCGCAGGTCCGCCTCGAATACCCGCACGCCCCGCTCATACTGCTGCTGGAAGCCCTCCAGGCAGTTGAGGGTGGCGATACCCTCCATGGCCCCCATGCCGTGGGCGATGACCTGGGCTCCGGCGAGGATCTCCGTAGCGGACAGCGCCCCCTCGGGCGGCTCCTTTTCCTGAACAGTCTCCTCCTCCGGCTCCGCGGGATACAGCCAGGAAGGCGTCTCCGTCTCATCCGCCTGGGCGGCGGCGTCCTCTGTCCCGGCGCCCTCCTCCTCCGCCGCCAGGGCGGCCTGGGAGCGGCTGTCGGCCAGCAGCACGCCCAGCAGTCCCGCGAACAGCAGGACCACCAGAGCCAGCAGCAGCCAGGTGAAGGGTTGTACTTTGGGCCGTTTTGCCATAGAGCGCCTCCCGGAAACAAGCATTATTAAAACAGTATACCATATTAGCCGTAAGAATTCCACATGGAATTCTCCTGAGCAGAGCGGTGTGTGTCCCATTCCCGAAGCAGAATGATATTTACCAGCGCTGCCCGGAAACTATATCAAATTATGTTATAACAACGGCTCGATGACCGCCCGGAAGTAACGGTCCAGCGCCTCGGGGGACTGCTTCCTGTGCCCTCTGATCCACCAGAGCACCATCTCCACGAAGCTGCCGGAGATGTGGTTGATCAGGAAATCCTGTGGGATGTCCCGGTTCCGGCACCGGTCCGCGAACTGGGTCTGGATGAGGCCGTTGAGGCTGTCTTTGAAGCAGCGCAGAAACAGCTCGCTGCTCTCGCAGGAGAGGAGCGCGATGATGTTCCGGTCATTTTCCTGGAGGTGCTGGAGCAGGTGGCAGAACACGGACTCCGGGGCGGCACCGTCGGAGTAGAGGCCGTGGGTGTGGGTACAGTCCGCCGCGCTGGAGATGATGTGGCCGAAGAGCTTCTCACACAGGGCCCGCAGCAGGTCGTCCTTGGTCTCGAAGTGGGCGTAGAAGGTGGTGCGGCCCACATCCGCCGCGTCGATGATTTCCTGGACGGTGATGTGGCTGTAGCTCTTCCGGGAGAGAAGGTCGGTAAAGGCGGAGAAGATCGCCGCCCGGGTTTTCTGCTGCCGACGGTCCATCGCGGCACCTCCTGTACAAATTTCCAAAAATGTTTGGTAGAGAACACCCCGCGCCAGCTGTCCCTTGTGTCTCCTGCCGGCGGCCCCTACAATAGAAATGAACAAAGTGTTCGCTATCAAATGGATTGTGCGGCAAATGCCGCCGCCCGTCAAGGGCGGAAAACGGAGCAGACGGAGGGATCGTTATCCTGAAAAAAGTAACGGATCGATTGGCGGGGCTGCCCATGACGGCGGTGGCCGGCGTATTTCTGCTGCTGGACCTGATCCCCCATCTCACGGGAGGGGAGGGGATTGCTTTCCTGCCCTTTGATCCCGCCTGGGTGACGGTAGTCATCAGCGGCATCCCGCTGCTGTACCTGGCTTTGTGGCGGGTGGTCCACAACCCGGGCATCAGCAAGATCTCCTCAGCGCTGCTGATCTCCATCGCCATGTTCGCGGCCATCGCCATCGGCGACCTGTTCGCGGCGGGGGAGGTGGCCTTCATCATGGCCATCGGGGCCCTGCTGGAGGACGCCACCGTCAACCGGGCCAAGAAGGGCCTCCACAAGCTCATCCGTCTTGCGCCGGTCCGGGGCCGCCGGCTCCGGGAGGGCCGGGAGGAACAGATCTCGGCGGAGGAGATCCGGAAGGGGGATATCCTCCGGGTGCTGCCCGGGGAGACCATCCCCGTGGACGGGCGGATCGTCAGCGGCGAGACCTCCGTGGACCAGTCGGTGATGACGGGGGAGTCCCTGCCGGTGGACAAGGGGGTGGGAGACCAGGTGTTCTGCGGCACCCTCAACTGCTTCGGCGCGGTGGACCTGGAGGCCACCAAGGTGGGGGAAGACAGCTCCCTCCAGAAGCTGATCCGGCTGGTCCGGGAGGCGGAGGAGAAGCAGGCCCCCATGCAGCGCATCGCGGACCGCTGGGCCAGCTGGCTGGTGCCGGTGGCCCTGGCCATCGCCCTGGCGGCCTACCTCGCCACGGGGAACATCGTCACCGCCGTCACCATCCTGGTGGTGTTCTGCCCCTGCGCCCTGGTGCTGGCCACCCCCACCGCCATCATGGCCGCCATCGGCCAGGCCACCCGGCAGGGAGTCATCATCAAGTCCGGCGAGGCCCTGGAGCGGATGGCCAGCGTCCGGACGGTGGCCTTCGACAAGACCGGCACCCTGACCCAGGGCCGGCTGACGGTCAGCGACGTCCTGCCCCTTGCGGCGGATATGACCGGGGAGGCCCTGCTGTCCCTGGCCGCCTCCGTCGAGGCCAGAAGTGAGCATCCCCTGGGCCGGGCGGTGGTTGCCTGGGCAAAGGAGAACGGGATCTCCCGGACGGAGCCGGAGGCCTTCCGCATGGCGGCGGGGAAAGGGGTCGCCGCGGAGGTGGCGGGCCATACGGTGCTCTGCGGAAATGAGAAGCTCCTGTCGGAGGAAGGCGGGGCCCTGGACAACGGGGCCCTGGAGGCCCTGGCGGGCCTGCGGGAGCAGGGGAAGGCGTCCCTTCTGGTAGCCCGGGACGGGCAATGCGTGGGGGTGATCGGTCTATCTGATACGCTGCGGCCGGAGGCCGTCGGGGTGGTGGCCCGGCTGCGCGCCATGTCCGTCCGCACCGTCCTTCTCACCGGCGACAGCGAGGGCGCGGCCCAGGACCTGGCCCGGCGGACCGGCATGGACCAGGTCCGGGCCCGGCTGCTGCCGGAGGACAAGGTGGCCTGTATTGGGGCACTGCGGCAGGAGGGCGGCGGCGTGTGCATGGTGGGGGACGGGGTCAACGACGCCCCGGCCCTGAAGGCCGCGGACGTGAGCATCGCCATGGGTGGCATGGGCAGCGACATCGCGGTGGACGCCGCTGACATCGCCCTCATGGGCGACGACATTACAAAGATCCCCTATATCAAGCGGCTGGCCAATGCCACGGTCCGGACCATCAAGGCCGGCATCGCCATGTCCATGACCATCAATTTCGCGGCCATTGTCCTCTCCCTCATGGGTGTGCTCACGCCCACCACCGGGGCCCTGGTCCACAACGCGGGCTCCTGCTTTGTGGTGCTGTTCGCCGCGCTGCTCTATGATCGGAAGCTGGCGTGAGAAAATCGGGGATGAGAAATTTCTCTTTCTCAGTTAAAATTTCTATACCCCTTGAAAACACTGGTGTTTCCAGCGTTTTCGCCACCTCGGTTTGGCCCTTTT